>NZ_CALKTQ010000290.1 GCF_937997465.1 uncultured Campylobacter sp.
TAGGCGGCTGTTAACCGCTTGGTCGCTGGTTCGAATCCAGCATCCGGAGCCACTTAAATTTCCTAATCCTTAAGTTAGTAAAATATAAAATCTTAGTGCAAAATACTTTTTATATATTAAGCTCTATAAAAAATGCCTTTCGTAAATTTACTGAAAACGCAAGCATATTAAATATAGTAACTCGTTTGTATTGTAAAAATGATATAAAATTCACATACAAAACATATATTTACATTAATGTGGACATAAATCCGTCCTCTTTGCATAGTAAAATACCTCCAAATAAACAAGGAGGCACTAATGAAGAACAGAAATTTATTCGTAGATAGCGAGATATATGACCTTGCCAGTCTTTGGATACTCAGAGCGATATTTTGTGCTGGAGCACAAAGAGAATTTCTAAAATCCAAATATGGCAACCTTTTGGAATTTTTAGAGATTAATTCGGACGAGCCAACCCAGCAAGATATTAAAACCCTAAAAGATAAACTTGCTGTTCTTGAGAAAAGCAAAATTTCATGCGAGTCAAAAGAGCTCGAATATAATTTAAATTTGCTTCAAGCAAATTTAGGTTTAAACGATACCGAAAAGGCTATTTTGAGGTTCGTCGCGATTATGTTTAATTACGAAATCGTTTCGGACGCTTGCGAGCTGACAGAAAATTTAAACGATAGGCAGGCTGCAAAAGCCATATCTCAGATATTAAATTTAAACTTTATTGACGTGCAAAAAGCTTTTAAAAAAGATGGAATTTTTGCTAAAACTTCACTTATAAAATTAGATATCTACGGACGCAATTTAAGATCAAAAATTGACGTGATAAATAACGACTTCATAGGCGCTTTATTTGTTAAATGCGAAAGCATAGACGAAATTTTTGCAAGCACCATAAAACCTTGTAGCAATACAAATTTAACTCTTAAGAATTATGCTCATATTAAAGATGATACGCAAATTTTAATCTCTTTTTTAAAAAATACTATCCGCAAAAGACAAAAAGGCGTAAACGTACTTTTATACGGCCCTGCAGGTACAGGCAAGACCGAGCTTAGCAAGGTTTTAGCAAAAGAATTAAATTTAAAGCTTTATGAGGTTGCTTATGGAGACGAAAGCGGATACGATAATGAAGCCCAAAGAATAAGATCTTATTGCCTCGCGCAAAACATCTTGCAAGCAGGTTCAAATTTGCTGATGTATGATGAAGCCGAGGATGTATTTAACATAAATAACGATGAGAAAAGGCAATACGGCAAAGCCTTTATAAATAGAGCTCTTGAAACCAATGAAGTACCTACTATTTGGATTACGAATAATATTTATAGCATGGACGAGGCCGTCATTAGACGTTTTAATCTAGCCATAAAGCTTGAGGTGCCTAATAAAAACGTAAGAACGAGGATCATCAAAGAATATAGCGCAAATTTGATAGATAATAAGCTAATCAATAAACTTGCAAAAAATGAATTTATTGCGCCCGCAATCGTTAGCAATGCAAGCTTAGTCGTTTCAAGCTTAAGTCTAAGAGATAAAAACAAGGCTTTTGAGCGCGTGATAAGCAACACTTTAAAAGCACAAGGCTACGGCACACTAGAAAAGGACAAGAAAAAAGAGAGATTAAAAGATGATCTGCCTAGCAGCTATGATCCAAATTTCGTAAACTCAAGCTGCGACCTAAACGAGCTAATGCAGGGCATAAAAGAGAGCAAAAGCGCTAGGATTTGCCTTTACGGAGTACCAGGAACCGGAAAGAGCGCATACGCTAAATTTATCGCTAAAAGCCTAAGAAGGCCTATTATCATCAAAAAAGGAAGTGAGCTTTTATCTATGTGGGTCGGCGGAACCGAGAAAAATATAGCCGAGGCTTTTAAAGAGGCTGGTAGCAAAAAAGCAGTGCTCGTATTTGATGAAGTCGATAGCTTTTTACAAGATAGAAGCCTAGCTGCTAGAAGCTGGGAGGTAACTCAAGTAAATGAAATGCTAGTGCAGATGGAGAGCTTTAGCGGCATCTTTATCGCTACGACGAATTTGATCGATAATCTCGATAAAGCAAGTCTTAGAAGATTTGATTTAAAGCTTGAGTTCGGATATTTATTGCCAAATCAAGCATTAAATTTATTCAAAAAGGAGTGCGCATCATTAAGGATAAAATTTGACGAAAACCTAGCTGCAAGAATTTCGGATTTAAGCTTTTTGGCACCAGGAGATTTTGCAAGCGTGCGAAGACAGGCTAAATTTAAAAGGGTTAAAAACAGTGATGATTTTTATGAGAGATTGGAACGGGAGGTGGCTTTAAAAAATGAAAAGAAAGTAAAAAGGATAGGGTTTTAGCAACACAACTAGCGGAATTAAAATGGTATCATTTTTATTTAAAGGATAAAAATTTTAGGCTTTTTATAGTAAAATTTTAAAAGATTTAAGGAGAAATACTATGACAAATGACGACAATGAGCAGAATAATTACATTTTAAGTGCAGATGGCATACTAAGTAGCGCAAATTATCAAATCCCGTACTACCAACGCCCATATGTATGGAGTGAGGATTTGGCTTTAGGACTGCTTTCAAGCATTAAAAGATCGTTTAAGAATGGAAGCTCTAATGAAATTTTACTAGGGCACATAATTTTGCATAAGGAAGCACATGAAAACAAAGAATCAATTAACAATATAGTCGATGGGCAGCAACGTATAACTACGCTAGCTCTTATTTTAAAAGCCCTGGGTGATAATGAAGTGCCTTTTTTAGATAATAAAATAAATTTCTTATCGCATAAGGCTTTGAAAAGAAATTTCGATCTCTTGAAAGCGGAGTGCGACAATATCAAAGACAAAGAAAAATTTATAAGTTACATAAAGAATAGAGTCGAATTTACATATATAAAGACAGGAAATTTAGACGAAGCATTTTTATACTTTGATACGCACAATACCAGTGGTAGAGCTCTTAGCGAAGCGGACTTACTCAAAAACCACCACCTAATGTTTATGGATGAGACAAAATCAAAGCAACTAATGCTTCACTACGCTAAAAAATGGAATGAGTATTCTTTATACGACATTAATACATCTTGGTTTTTGAGAGAAAATTTGATATTCCGCACATTAAGAAGCGCACTATATATAAGACGAACTAAAACTGACGCTTTTAATCCATATAGAACTTTTGGTTATTATGGTGCAGATGAAGAGTGGTATAAGTTTAATTATTCTATTTTTGAGGAATTTAAAAACCACTTTGATGAGAAAATCAAAATTTACAAAAGCAATATATCGCTCACGGATGATATTCTTGGAGGGGCGAGCTTTTTTGAATATGTTTTTAAGTATTGCGATATTTTAAAATACATTGAAAGTAATTTCATATATTTTCATGAATATTTTACGGGATGTAGCTATCTAAATCATGCTTGCCACGTAGTTTTGCTATTTATTGCCGACAAGTTTAGTATCAAGGCATTAGACGAGGTTGCAAATTTAGTGTTTTTAAATATATTTGGCGTCGCCTGCGGATATGATAGAATTTCTGGCGATAGTCCGCGGATAATAGTTCAACGGCTTTTACAGCTTACTGATACCTCAAGCACATTGGAAACTCTGAAAGTAAAAATAGAAAAAGAGTTAAAAACTAATGCAGAAATATCGAAGATTTTGCCCAAAAATCGAGAAAAGCATTATAATAGGATAAAGGACAAGACAAAGTACACCAGGGACTACATGGCCGATAATTCTTTTAATATTATAAATTTTGAAGGAGAAGAAGATGGAAGAAGCAAAAGCAAATAATCGTACTATACACAGCATAAAGAGTTATAAATTTGAAATACCTTTTTACCAAAGGGCGTATTCTTGGAGAAAGCAGGATATTGAAAAACTAATAAGCGATATAAACGGCAAAGAAGGGCACTATCTCGGCAATATCGTAGTTAAGAAGAATGATGATAAATTTATCGTCATAGATGGACAGCAAAGACTTACTACTATTTATATTATTTTTATGGCTTTAGGAGTAAAAGAAAAACCGTTTGAACTAAGCTATGAAATAGATAGTAGCGATGGCGAAAAACTAAAAAACTTTAACGTAAATGAACGCAAATATGTAAATAGACAAATTTTAGATGCCATCCTTTTTGCTAGTAACAATGAAATTTTGTGTAAAGATAGTTTCGAAAAGAATATAAATTCGGCTATTTTTACGATGACTATTATCCCAGAAACTGTCAAAGCTACTGAATATTTTGAACTAGTTAACACAAAAAGCATTCAGCTTGAAAATCATCAAGCTTTAAAGGCTAGATTTTTAAGTAATATTAAAGATAACTATGCAGACGTAGCAAGAAAATGGGATATGATCTCAAATATGGACGAAAAATATAAAGATCAAATTTTAGAAAGAAATCAAGCAGATTTGCCTATCGAACCAAAAACAATAAGAGAGCTTTTGGAATCAGATTTTAATGGCAAAGAAGAAAAACAAACCGAAACGAATTCTGATGCAAAAAGCCTAGTAAAATTCCCAGTATTTTTACTTCTAGTTTTGAAGGTGTTTGTTGCCAAAAACGGCTTGAATGTGGATTCTGAGAATAAGGTGGACCCTAAGAATAAGATTATCATAGACAAAGATAAACTTTTGGGGGAATTTGAAAAAGTTTTTAGAGAAAAGACAAATTTGCACTATGAGTTTATTGCTTTTTTAGAAAGTATGCGTAAAAAATTTGATGAATTCGTCTATAGAGATGACGAGATGAAAAACAAAATATTGCTAAATTTGCAAAGATTATTTTACTATACTAGCGAATACGACAAGCCTGAATTTATCGCCGCACTTTTGGCTTTCTTAGACAAAAACTCACTAGATGCTTGTAATGATAAAAATACACAAAAGGTTATTGAATTTCTCGAGCAATTGGATAACGAGCTGGCAAAGAGTGCTTTAAAAAAGAATGAATCTCGTAAAATAGTAGAAACTATAAATGACGTTATAGGAAAAATTTATAAAGGCGAAAGTCTGGAAACGCCAGTACTTGAAAAAATCGACTCTAAATTTTTAGATACTGGAACAGCAGTACCGTACTATTGGTTCTATAGGCTAGAATACCTACTTTGGCGAGATTTTAATAGTTTAAGTGCTTGTGATACTTGCGCGGATGATATAAAAAAAGTATTTCCTAAATTTAATAGAGATGAATATCTAATCAAATCCCAAGACACGGTGGAACATATGTGGGCAACAAATTTGCAAGAAAATAACAAAGCACTAGATGATTTTGGGAATTTGGCCTTAATAAGAAAGGATTTTAACTCTAGTTTAAGCGATTATGATTTTGGTGAGAAGTTAAAAATGATAAAGGAAAGCCCAAGCTCGAGTATAAAAATGCTAATATTTTACGCATCGCAAAAGGGATACGATAAGGATATAATCGGTAGACTCGGCGATGAAATGAAGAAAATTCTTTTTCAAGGCATAACAAATGACCCTCTCTAAATCCCTCTATATCCGTGGTCTTCAGTGTGAAAAGAGCTTGTGGCTTAAAAAGAAAAAGCCTGAAGTTTTGCAAGCTCCAGATGATAGCGCGCAGGCGGTATTTGATACCGGAACATCAGTAGGCGAGCTAGCCTGTGAGCTATTTAGCAGTGGAGAAAGGATAGAATTTAGCGGCGATTTTGACGCACAAATAGCAAAAACAAAAGAGCTTATCAAGCGCGGCACAAAGGTGATCTACGAGACCACTTTTTGCTTTGACGGCGTCCTTGTGATGGTTGATATCCTTCGCATCTGCGTGGATGGGCTTATCATCAACGAAGTAAAGAGTTCGACTTCCGTAAAAGACGTATATATCGACGATGCGGCCATTCAGTATTACGTGCTTAGCTCGCTTGGCTACAAGGTGAGCCGCGTAAATATAATCCACATCGATAGCACCTACACAAGAGGCGAAACGCTAGAGCTTGAAAAGCTATTTTGCGTGCAGGACGTAACTGAGCAAGTAAAGCAAAAGCAGCGAGATATCCCTCAAATTTTAAATAAATTCGAAGAAATTTTAAGCCAAAACTCTGAGCCCGACATCGATATAGGCGCACATTGCTCAAATCCTTACGTTTGCGACGCTCGGGAGTACTGCTGGCATAAGCAGCGAGCTATCCCGGAGTATAGTGTATTTGACATCTCTCGTCTAAGAAGCGGTAAAAAATTTGAGCTTTATAAAAGTGGCGTGGTTAAATTTAACGATATAAAAGATCTAAGTAAATTTAACGCCTCTCAGCAAATCCAAATAAAATCAGAAATCTCGCAAGAACAAATCATAGACAAAGATGCAATAAAAGAGTTTTTGGATACGCTCCGCTATCCGCTCTACCACCTTGACTTTGAGACATTTCAGCAGGCAGTGCCGCAGTTTGTAGGGCTTAGGCCTTACGAGCAGATACCTTTTCAGTTTTCAATCCACAAAGACGACGGCAAGAGAAATTTACAGCATTTCGAGTTTTTAGCAGAACCGGGGGCCGATCCTAGATACGAACTAGCGCTAAATTTAATCAAATTTATCTCGCAGGATGCCTGCGTGCTAGCCTATAATATGAGCTTTGAAAAAGGAGTGATAAGACGCATGGCGGAAGCTTATCCGCAAATCTCAAACGAGCTTATGGCTATCCACGACAATATAAAAGACCTCATGGCACCCTTTGCAAGCAAAAGCTACTACCATCCGAAAATGAAAGGTAGCTACTCCATAAAATACGTCCTGCCCGCACTCGTGCCCGAATTAGAATTGGCGTATAAGGATTTAAATTTAATCCATCACGGAGGCGAAGCTATGCAAGCATACGCCGCTATGACTTTTATGAAAGAAACAGAGCGCGAAGCTTATAAGCAGGCTCTGCTAGAATACTGTAAGCTCGATACGCTAGCAATGGTTAAAATTTTAGAAAAACTTTATGAGGCTGTGCACTAAGACAAAAAATGCCTAGTTTGTCTGCTATAATGCTTTAAAATTTTAAAGGAGGAGATATGGATATAGAGAAATTTGAATCTATGCTAAAGCAAATCAAAGTCTTAAGCGATAAGCTAGAAGTGAAAAAGCTGCGCGGCAATAATGACTACAATCTATTTTTGGCGCTTTTTGACGCTAGCGACGAAGTGAGGTTGCACTCGCGCTTTATCTGCTCGCTACTCGATCCGAACTCGCCGCATTATCAAAAAGAGCTATTTTTGGAGCTTTTTATAAAAGCATGCGGGCTAGAGGATTTTGGGCTAAATTCGCAAATCGCAAAAGTCTATAAAGAATATGAGAATATCGATATCTACATAACTGACGGCACGAAGCATATTATTTTAGAAAATAAAATTTATGCCGGCGATCAAGAGACTCAGATTAAAAGATATATAAAAACTATCCAACAAGAAAACGGCAATGAAGCTGAAATTTACGTGCTGTTTTTATCACCGCAAGGGCGCGAGCCTACCGGCTATAGCCTAGACGGACTAAAAATCAAAGACGGCAGAATTTCAAACGAGAAGGGCGATGAAATCGCTAAATTTAAGGCGATTTCATACGACAAAGAGATAATGGCGTGGCTTGGCTTATGCCTTGATGAGGCTGGAAATTTGGCAAATTTAGCCGCCGTGATATCGCAATACAAAAACGTAATTGAAAAAATTTACGGAAAATATAAAGGACTAGAGATGGATACCGAGGAAATAAGTAAGATAATACTAGAAAACTATGATATAGTCGATGAAATAAGAAACAAATACTTTGATATAGCCAATGCAAATAGGCTTAATGAATTTATGTTAAACGTAAAAACTGAGCTCGAAAAAAGGCTACCGCAAGAATGGTGCGTGGAGACAAGGGATGCTGATGCGAGTAGACGTCATTTTGCGCCCTTATATGTTTATAAGCGCAGTTGGGATGATGGCTTCTTGCTAACCTTTGCTTTAGAATTTGACAGTAAAAATTTTTTATATCCTTATATAGGACTTACCTATGACGAAGGCAGGATTAAGAAGGAGCGTATAGAGAACATACAGGCGGGTTTCACGTTTGGCGAATGGAAAGTTGGTACAAGATTTGCGAGATGGAAATGGCTAAAAAAAGATCAGTTCCTAAGAGAGATAATTATCAATAAGTACAGCGAAACCGAGCTGGTAGATGAGCTAATAAAAATGAAAGACGAGCTAGAGTCGCTAGCCGATGAAATCGCTAAACTAATCGAGGCATAAGTCATGCACGACACAATCCTTCGCGCAAAAGAGATCGTCGAAAACGCCGATGCCGTCATAATAACCGCAGGAGCAGGCATGGGCGTAGATAGCGGACTGCCTGATTTTAGAGGCGATCTTGGATTTTGGAAAGCCTACCCGCCTTTAAAGGATAAAAATTTAAGCTTTACCGAGATGGCAAATCCGCAGTGGTTTTTTAGCAGCCCAGAGCTAGCTTGGGCGTTTTACGGACACAGGCTAAAGCTCTATAACGCAACCCAGCCTCACGAGGGTTTTACCCTACTAAAAAATCTTTGCAAAGCAAAAGGCGAAAACTATTTTATCTACACTTCAAACGTCGACGGACATTTTGAAAAGGTGGGATTTGACAAGGATAAAATTTACGAGATCCATGGCTCCATACATCACGCGCAGTGTATCCGTGGCGACGACGGAAACATCTGGAATATGGACGAAAATAATGTCGAAGTGGATGAGGATAGATTTATCGCTACAAAGATGCCCGTTTGCCCTGAGTGCGGATGCGTGAGCCGCCCAAATATCCTTATGTTTTACGATCACGAATTTAACCACAAAAGAGCTTGGGCGCAGCGCAAAAAGTATGATACATGGCTTAGTCACAATATGAACTCCAAAATAGCCATAATTGAGATCGGCGCAGGTCTTGCGGTGCCTACGATCAGGATTTACGGAGAAAGGATGGCAAAAAGATTTAAGCGCGCTCATCTAATCCGCATAAACCCGCTAGATACTCACGTGAGCGCATATAGAGGCATGGCGATAAAGGCAGGCGGACTTGAAGGATTAATAGCGATCCTTGGCTGATATTATCCCTTTATTTTTAGATAAAATAATATAAAAGGAGCCTAGATGCAAAAACCGCAAAAAATAATCTCGCAATCCGGTAGTGGCAAATACGAACGCATAAACGAAATAGCCGTCTTAATTAGCAGAAAACCCCATTCCATCTCCGAGCTCGCGGAAAAATTTGGAGTTTGCACCAAGACTATCCAAAGAGACCTTTACGAGGTGCTAGCGAAAAATGGAGCTGTAAGAAACGGCAGGATGTGGAGCATAGATAAAACTAAAATCAAAGATGGCTTAGATCAGGAGGAACGCACCGTCATAAATATCCTCGACAACATCTCAAAAACCATGGGCGCAAATTTTTACTCAAAGGCTCACGTTTTGCTAGAACAGATCACGAATCAGCTAAATCATCCGATTTTAACAAATATAAGCAGCGAAAAATTAAGTGAAGATGACTTTATAAATTTCGAACTGCTTGAAAACGCTATCAAAGAGAGAAGCTTGGTGCAGTGCGAATACGCCGGTTTTAAATTTAAGATAAAGCCACTAAAACTAGCGATGTTTGACGGATTTTGGTATTTGCTATTTTTAGATACGAATAAAAACGATACCTTTAAGAAATTCCACTTAAAAAGCATCACAAATATTAGAATTCTTGAGGAGAAATTTAAATTAGACGCCACGATAGAGGAGAGGATTAAAAATATAAACTCCGCCTGGGCAACGCTAGATAAGCCAAATACCGCTAGAGCGCTTTTAGCTCCGCAGATAAAGAAATATTTCGAGAGAAAACCCTACGCTAAGCAAAGCATAACAGGACTTGATGCCGATGGCTCGGTCGTAATCGATATAGAATTTACTAATTTAATGGAGATAAAGCCGCTTATTTACTACTTCATTCCGTTTATCAAAGTGCTAGAACCAAAGGAGTTAGCCGATACGATAAAAGATGAGATAGAAAGGTATTTAGAAGAGATAAAATGAAAATTTCATATGAAATAAAGATAAAATTTGGCGATTTATTGGACGCACAAGCGGATTATCTGATAAATCCTTCAAATACGGCGATGCTGCTTGGCAGCGGTGTGTCTATGGCCTTTAAGAGGTATTGCGGTGAGGCGCTAGAAAAATACATGCAAGAACAACTAAAAATAAGAGAGATAAGGCAAGGTGATGTCGTCAAAACCGCCTCAAATCACGCAAACTTTCCATTCGTATTACATGCAGCCATTATGAATTACGCTGATAGATCAAAGCCTAAAAAGCCGAGCTTAGATACTATCGCGCAAATTTTAAATAATTTGCAAGAAATAATTTTGCAAGATCAAAGCAAATATATAAAAATAGCTCTGCCTCTGATGGGATGCGGAGCGGGTGGACTAGATAAGCGCGAGGTGATCAGCGAATACAAATGCTTTTTCAAACAAAATTTAGACGCAGAAAAAGAATGCGAAGTAGAAATTTACGGATTTAGCGAAAGTGATTTTAGATTATTGAAAGAAATTATGACAAAAAGCTAAATTTGCTTGCTTAGCTGCAGATATAAGGCGTGCTGCCGATATGCGAGTAGAGCCGCGAAATACAATTAATTTATTGCGCTAAATTATATTTTATAGAATTCAGCTGCTAAAATTTTATAAATTTAACTCAAATTTCCAAAATATTAAGCTTCAGACTTGAATTATAAATCGTGCAATCGCCGATTTTATCAATATCTAAAAGCGGATTATGCACGTGTCCGCAAAGGATTATTTTTGCTTTTAAAGCCCCGTACCTCAGCGCTCTAAAAAGTTCTTTATCGCCAAAATCTCTGCCGCGCTCTATGGACGTTTGCGTATGTGCGGGCGGAATATGCGTAAGTAGCACGTCGCACTCTGCAAAATCCAAAATATCCGCGCAGAGATAAGGGGCGCAGCCAAATTTAATACCCTCAAGCGTCTTAATATCGCCATCCGCATAAATATTAGACGCTCGTATCCAAGAAACGTCGCCAGACTCACTCACGTCATGATTCCCGCTACACATAAAGATAGGTTTTTTAAAATTTTCTAACCACCGCTTCACCCACGCTTTTTGTCCTATGATATCTTTTTGGTTTGTGTCTATCAGATCGCCGCTTATGCAACAAATGTCAAATTCTAAGCTTAAAATTCGATCAAATTTAGCTTTATCGAAATGCAGATCACTCGCATGTAGAATTTTCATAACGTTTTTGAACTACCGCTTTTATATAATTTAGAAACCTTGCTCGCTAACGATTTTAACTTCTCTTTCATTACTTATCCGTTTTTTGTAATTCCGCGCATTATATCTGAATTTAAGTAGCCATATTCCCGTTATAAGTGAAATTGAAGCAATTTATAAAATTTAAAATTCTCATTTTGTAAATAAATTTGATAAAATTTAGCCATTTATTGATTATAATCAATTTTTTTGCCTAAATAAAATCTTAAAATTACCAATTAAATTTTTTTACAAAGGATTTTCTATGAGCGACAATCTAGAGATGTTCTGTCATCAGTGTCAAATGAGCGCGCCGGAGGGCTGCGGCGCGAAGGGCCAAAGCAAAGGCACCTGCGGCAAGGGCTCTACGCTCGCGCGGCTGCAAGATACGATGATCTTCGGGCTTAAGGGCCTTAGCGCCTACCGCCACCACGCGCACGAGCTCGGCGCCGATACTAGCGCGGTCGATACCGTTATGGCGGACACGCTGTATTTCACGCTGACGAACTCAAATTTCAACTTTGACGAGCATATCGCGCAGCTAATGGCCGTCGGAAGCGCGGGCGTGCAGATGATGGATATTTTAAGCGAGGCGCATACCGCAAAATTCGGCGTACCGACCCCTGTTAAAGTAAGCCAAAACAAAGTTGAGGGCAAAGCGATTTTGGTTAGCGGCCACAACCTGCACGCTCTTGAGGCGCTGCTAAAGGCGACCGAGGGCAAGGGCATCAATATCTACACCCACTCCGAGATGCTTCCTGCGCACGGTTACCCGGAGCTTCGCAAGTATCCGCATCTAAAGGGCAACGTCGGCAAGGCGTGGTTCGATCAGACCAAGCTTTTTAACGAATTTAAGGGCGCGATTTTGATGACCACCAACTGTATCGTGCCGCTTCGCTCATCCTGTAGCTACGCGGACAGGCTGTTTGGCTACTCTATCGCGGGCACCGACGGCATCAAACATATCCAAAACGACGATTTTACGCCGCTTATCGAGTGCGCGCTCGCATGCGGCGACGTGAGTATGGACAGCGACGAGAGCTTGGTAACGGGCGGACACTACAAGACGATTTTGAGCCTCGCGCCGCAAATTTTAGACGCGATCAAATCTGGCAAAATCCGCCGCTTTTTCGTTATCGCGGGCTGCGACGCGCCGGGCAAAGGACGCGAGTATTACCGCGAGCTAGCGCTTAGCCTGCCGAAGGACTGCGTGGTTTTGACCTCCAGCTGCGGCAAATTCCGCTTCAACGACGTAGATTTTGGAACCGTCCCTGGCACCGAGCTTCCGCGCTACATTGATCTGGGTCAGTGCAACGACAGCAACGGCGCGGTCAAGATCGCCCTTGCGCTTAGCGAGGCTACGGGCATCGCGGTAAACGATCTGCCGGTCTCGATCGTGCTGATGTGGATGGAGCAAAAGGCGGTCATCATCCTGCTTGCGCTGTTTAGCCTGGGCGTTAAGAATATCAACGTGGGACCTACGGTGCCTGAGTTTTTCAACGACGAAATTTTGGGCTTTTTGGTGCAAAATTTCGGCCTTCGCCTAATCAGCGGCGACGCGCAGGCGGATCTGAAATACTTCCTGGGCGAATAAATTTCATAGCGAGGCAAATCGGGTAAATTTAAAATTCGGCAAAGCTTCGATTTTAAATTTACCCTTTATACGTATACGGCGGTTTTAATAGATCTAGCCGATCCGCGGCTATTTTGCGCCGACGCTCATATTTAAATTTCACGACTATGCCGTCCTTCTTAATTTAAATTTTAAAATCATATAATCTCACTAAATGCTTCGCAGAAGTTAATCAAACGGCTTTAAATTTATGCCGTTAAATTTCAAAATACTCACGATTATGCAAGCGGTGACGAGTGATATATTGTGAAAATTACGCCTAGCAAAAGCACTCACTTTATAGCTTTGCCACATAATTAAGGTCGTGCGGCATCGCGTAGAAGCCTTTGCGCCGCAGGCTCTTTAGGTCGGAACGATTTTAGTGATTCGGACGCTTCACATAAATGATTTACGATATCTCCTACTTTTTCGTCCATCGTACCAAGACGCGCTCGGTCGCCGAGTCTGCAGGCTTTTTCGTAATAGAGTGCCGCTTCCTGCATTTCCTCTATACCGATTTGATACTCTGCATACAATCCGCAAGCCGCCCATTCTCCGCCTATGCCATCGCATCCCTTTTTATAAAGCTGCGCGGCTTGCGCCATATTTTGTTTGGTGCCCTTTCCCTCTTGATACATCATACCAAGTTGCAAGCAACTCTCTTTATGCTTGCCTGTGCAAGCTTTGCCTAGGAATTCTGCAGCTTTGCCTAGATAAATCTCAGGCGTCAGATTATCTGATCGCTCGGCTTCTTTCAGATACGATGCGGCGGCGGAGGCGCAGGAGTCGGCGTGTCCTGCTTCGCAGGCGATTTCATCTATTTTAGTTCCCAAACCGCCGAACGCTGCATAGCCCAACAGCACTAAAGTTAAAATTATCTTTTTCATTACAACTCCCCATATAAATTTAAAATCACCTCAGCGGGCGGCTTTTTCGCAAGATTTTTGCAGTATCTTGTTAGAATCGACACTTATGATTTTTTTGCCTAATTTGCACGCCTTGTCATAGTATCTCATCGCCGCTCTTTGATCGTCGTTCTCTATATTAGAGGCGTATATCGCGCAAGATACCCAGTTCCCCTCAGAATCGCAAGATATTCTATACTCTTCGGCAATTTTCGCTTTAATTACGTCCTGCACAGCTCTTAAATTTTGCGCTTTAAGCTCATCTGATCTGCTGCAAAATTTCTTTAGCTGATCACCAAATCGAGAGTTATTTTGTAGTGTGGGGTCTGAACTGTTTTTACCGAGCTCACAAGCTTTTTTATAATACTTCGCCGCTTCATTATTATCCTTTCCCTCCATAAATAAGGCAAATAACCCGCAAGCAAATATATCGTCGTTGTTATCGCAATCTTTTTTCTGTTGTGCGGACATCTTTGCTTTATCCGTATCATTGTTGCTCATAATGGCCGCCATAGTGCAGCCACTTTCATAACCCGTATCACATGCCCTTTCAAAGAACTCAAGAGCCTTTTTATCGTCTTTTGCTACCGCTTTCCCTTCATGATAAAATCCTCCTAATCCGAAACAACTAAGAGCATGGCCGCCGTCGCACGCTTTTTTATAAAATTTAAAGGCTTTTGCCAAATCTTGCTTTACGCCGAGATCGCCTAATTCAGGGATATTTTCATATACCCCGCCGAGGTAGCCGCACACCTCCTCATACTTCACGGTTGCGTTTTCGTTCGTGAAATTTTTGCCGCTTTCGCAAGCTTTTTCCATTTCACTTATCACCTCCTGGATCGTAGACTCCTTAGCCTCCTCGGCAAACATAAATGAGCTTAAAAAAGCCAAAGCTAAAATGATTTTTTTCATTTCTTCCTCCTTAAAATTTTTCGTATCATCTCATTTTTCGTTGCCAGATACTGTCATTTAATGATGTTAAAATTTTTATTACTTTTTTGAATTTTAAAAATTCCGCAGAAGTATACCCCCCTAATAAGCGCAAAAATATACGATTGCCATGTTTTACAGCCTGCGTACGGCAATCGCATCAATATCTAATTTTCAATCTATGACTTACTGGCGCTATGAAATTTTATAGCGCCTAATACCGACGAGCTCTTGATATACTCAAAAATTCTAAAATTTTTAAGAGTCGATGTGCGAAATTTAAAAAGCTAGTTTTTAAAGTAAAATTATTTTAAAAACTTAATTTATAATTTAAGCTTTTATAAGCCGCGAAAATCTTAGCTCTATTTAAAAATAGAAAAATAAAATTTCGCTCTATAACTTGTAATTTCATTTTAAGGCCGAAAAATTCGCAATTTTTAATGCTAAAATTCCATAAATCTTTCATTCATTTCACATTAAAGGAGAGAAAATGAAAAGACGCGAATTTTTAAAAGGCGTTGCCGCGAGTGCGGCAGGTGCGGCGAGTGCAAACGCTACTAGCGTCATCAGCGACGATCTGATGAATAGCGAGGATGCGCCGATCACCGCCTCGCATTTCGGCGCGGTTAGGGCCCTTAGGCGAAACGGCAAATTTGAAGGCGTTTTAAGCGCAAGCGAGCTAGATTTTTTCCCGGTCAGTCTTACTCAGGGAATCGCAGCACGCACATACGATGCTACGCGCATCGCGCGACCCTGCGTACGAAAAGGCTATCTAGAAAAAGGCTGGCAGAGCGACAAAAGCATGCGCGGCAAGGACGAGTGGATCGAGATTGGCTGGGATGAGGCGTATAAACTCGTAGCGGACGAGCTAAAGCGCGTACTTAAAGACCACGGCGCAAGCTCGATTTACGGCGGCAGCTACGGCTGGTACAGCGTCGGCAGCGTAAATAACCCGCAAACTCTACTCGGTCGCATGCTAAATATCATCGGCGGCTACACTACGAGAAAGCTTAACTATTCGTGCCACTGTATAAGCGCGATAACCCCGCACATCAGCGGAACGGACGAGGCCAACGCCTTGCAAACCGCGTGGCCTACGATCCTAAAGCATAGCGAAGCGGTGCTCATCTGGGGTGCCGATCCGATCAATACCAATCAGATCGCGTGGGCCGTGCCCGATCACGAGAGCTATTTGTATTTCGCAAAGCTAAAAGAGCAGATGCAAAAGCGCGGCGTAAAAGTTATCACGATCGATCCCGTATATAACAACACCGCTAAATTTTTAGGCTCCGAGCACATTTCGATCAACCCTACCACCGACGTTGCGATGATGATGGCGATATGTTATGAGATGATGGCGCAAGGGCTTGCAGATGAGAAATTTCTTAAAAAATACACTCACGGCGCGGAGGAATTTAAAGCCTATCTTAGAGGCGAAAGCGAAGATGGGCTGAAAAAAGATGCGGCGTGGGCGTCTAAAATTTGCGGCGTGAGCGAGGATGAGATCAAAGGCTTAGCTAAAATTTTAGGCAGCAAGCGCACTATGATAATGTGCGGCTGGGGTCCGCAGCGCGCTCATCACGGCGAGCAGTTTCACTGGATGGCGACGGTGCTTGCCGCTTTCGTGGGCCAGATCGGGCTTGCGGGCGGCGGATACGGCTTTGGCTATCATTACAGCGACGGCGGCTGCCCTAGCCCCGCAGCTCCAGTAGGAAGCGCGCTAAGCCTCTCAAGCGGCGCGGCGACTACCTCCTCGGCTTTCCCGGGCTTAGGCAGCATGAGTATCGTGCCTGCTAGCGAGGGCGAGTGGAAAAACCGCGACAACATCGCAATCCCCGTCTCGCGCATCGTCGATTGTATCAACAATCCGGGCAAGGAGATAGATTTTAACTGCAAAAAGATAACCTATCCCGACATCAAGCTTGCCTACTGGGCGGGCGGTAACCCGTATTTGCACCACCCCGATACGAATTTGCTCGCGCGCACGTTTGAAAAGCTCGATACCTTCATAGTCCAAGAGTGCTTCTGGACGGCGAGCGCGCGTATGGCAGACATCGTTCTGCCCGCCACTACCGAGCAGGAGCGCGACGACATAACTAAGTCGCATACGAATAAATTTATCATCGCTATGCATAAGATCGCCGAGCCTTACGAGCAGGCGCAAAACGACTATAAAATTTACTGCGAAATTCTAAAGCAGTTCGGCGAGAAGGAGTATATGGCGTTTAGCGAGGGCAAGAGCGAGATGGAGTGGATCAAGCAATTTTACGACGCTTCGAAGAAAAAAGCGGACGCATCGAAGATAAAGATGCCGGAATTTGAGGAGTTTTGGAAAAAGGGTTTCGTGAAATTTGAAATTCCAAAGCACGCCTACGAATACGTAGCGATGGATGAATTTAGAAAAAATCCTATCATAAATCGCCTCGGAACGCCGTCTGGAAGGATAGAGGTCGTCTCGAAAAAGATCGCCAAAGCAGCGCTGGACGACTGCCCTGCGCATCCAACTTGGATGGAGCCGATGGAGTGGCTGGGGAACGCGCAAAAGACGCAAAAGTATCCGCTAAATTTAATAACCCCTCATCCGAAATACCGCCTGCACGGGCAGTTAAACAACACTTGGCTACGAAGCTTAGAAGAAATTGACGGTCGCGAGCCCGTGTGGATGCACCCAAAAGATGCCGAAGCAAGAGGGCTTAAAAACGGCGACGTAGTTAGGGTTTTCAACGATCGCGGCGCCGCGCTTGCGGGGCTCATCGTCACCGAAAACGTAAAGCAAAGCGTCGTGAGGATGCAAGAAGGCGGTTGGTGGGATCCGCTCTTTAGCGATAGCGGCGATATGTGCGTTCACGGCAACGTAAACGTGCTGGTGCCAAACGAGCCCAGCTCGAAGCTTGCGTGCGGCAACCAAGCCACCGCGCTGGTGCAGATCGAGAAATTTAATGGCGAGCTTCCGCCGCTTGCGGTATTTTCACAGCCGAAATTCGGCAAAAGGAGCTAGCGATGAGACAAAATTTTAAAATTTACGCGCTCGGGCGGGGTCAAATTTCATCGCCGGGCGCGAGTGAAATTTCATCATTTAGCGCGGAGAAAATTTCATGCGATACGGGTAAAATTTACGCGTCCGAGCAAGGTAAAATTTTACCCAAAGCGCTAGCGGCGTTTTTACTCGCAGCAGCTTGCCATTTGGGCGCGGCGGATCTTTTCGTCGCGGCTCAAACCCCGCTTCTAAACAAAGCGGGCGGCAAGGAGATCGCCAAGCTGCACGTAGGCGCGAAGCTGCAAGTGCTAAAGGACGGCAAGGACTACGTGCAGGTGCGATACGCGGGCTTCGTGCCCGAGGGAAGCAACGTAAGCTACGCAAGGCTTGGGATTTTGGAGCAGGATTTGCAAGCGCAAAACGCAAAGAGCCTAAAGACGCTAAAGACCGTGAAGGACGACTACGATAACGAATGGGCGAACGTCACTATCGACGGCTACGTCGCGAAGCTCGCAGTGACGGACGACGCGGCTAAAATTTACGACGCGGGAGAAAATCTATTCAAAGAGCGCTGCGGCAGCTGTCACGCGCTGCACGGATACGACGAGTTTAACGTCAATGTCTGGCCCAGCGTGGTCGAGACGATGATACAAAACTCGGGGCTGCAGCCCGACGAATACGAGACGCTCGTGCGATTTTTGCAAAGCAAAGCGCCTGTGGAATGAAATTTAAAGCGCTTGCTATTTGCGCAGCGGGTGGAATTTATCACTTAAATCTCACCCGCTAAGTAAACTTAGAATTTTAATACTCGAAGTGGAATTTAGTTTTAAAATTTACAAAGTAAAGCTCTGCCCAGGAAATTTCGGCTATGGAATTTTGCGCTAGCACCCTTTTGTGCGAGTAAGCTCATTCGCCACGGCGTAAATTTCGGCTATAGACTTATGCGCGGAATTCTGCTTGATTTCGCGCAGTAAAATTCTACCGCTACGCGATAAATAATAGAATTTTTCACAATATTTGCTTTAAAATTTCACGCTCGGTGCGCATTTTGCCTATATCACAAAACGCAGCAGCCGCAAAATTTCACGCGATAGCTTTCTACCACAGAAGGAATTTCACTGCGCAAATTTTAGATTTTTAAAGCGAAATTTCAAATAAAATTTGCGCCATAAATCCATCGTGTAAATTTTATACCGAAAACTATAACTGCGCGACATCAATACGGATTTTAATATAAATTTTACTCATAAATTTTGAAATTATTTTATAAGTGCATGGCGCACGGCTTGTGGGAATAAAATTTTAAGCATATTTTGTGCAAAACTTCAAAATGCAGCTCAAGCTCGCAAGCAGATAAATTCGCTGTAGCCTTGCGTTTATAATTCCGTGCTAACGACAAATTTCGCATCTTTACGTCGGTGCAAATTTTAAAATTTTATGCAAGAGATAAAATTATAAGCCCGCGCAATGCATGAATTCTAAAATTCCACATCGCCTATAGAATTCCACGCCTCACACGACACATAAATTTTGAAATTTTAAAATTTCACGCAGCAGATAAAATTTAGGAATTTTTTATGGTAAAATTTTAAAGCTTTACCGTAAACCCGCTGTCCGCGCGGCGAGTTCCAAATCCGTCTAGAACTTAGATTTTCCTCACCAGCTCGGGAATTATCGCTTCGAAATCGACCCCTTCGTAGTCCTTGCGCTCCTCGTCGCTCATCGTCTCTTTGATCGTGCTGACGACGAAGTCCGCAGCGACTCGAACCGCCGTTTCTAGCGACTTGCCGCGCATTATCGCGCCGAAGGCTACGGCTGCGAAAATATCGCCGGTGCCGTTAAATTTAACCGGCAGCAGCTCGTGAAAATACTCGTTCGTCCTACCCGTGCGCGCATCGTAGCTGAAAACCCCGCACTGATCGGCGATGTAGCCGATGCCCTTTAAAATAACCTGTCTAGCGCCCAGCTCTCGAAGCCTTGCAAGCAGATCCATGATGAAATCTCTATCTGCGTCCTCTCGGTACGGCACACCGGTGATCGCGCAGGCTTCGGTAATATTGGGCGTGATGACGTCGGCTTGAGCGCACAGAAGCGCCATCATGCGGGCAAAATCCTCGTTAAAGCCCGGATAAAACACGCCGTTATCGCCCATACAAGGGTCAACCAAAATGGTCTTGTCTGTGCCGCCGAAGCTAGCAAATAGCTCGCTCATGATCTCGATCTGCGCCTCCGAACCCAAAAATCCCGTATAGATGCCGTCAAATTCTACCCCCTGCTCCCTCCAATGCGCCATGATCGCACGTATTTGCGAGCTTAGATCGCAAAAGGTGTAGCCCGCAAAGCCCGTATGCATCGATAAAACCGCCGTAGGGATCACGCTCGTGCTCATCCCCATCGCGCTTAATATCGGCAAGGCGACGGTCAGCGAAACCTTGCCCACGCAGGATATATCTTGAACGGTAAGAACTTTTTTCATTTATCGATCCTAAAAATTTTTTATTTCATTTTACCGCTATTTACATTAAAAAGCAGAATTTGCGAGAAATTTTATCTCGGCTCGGGCTTAGAGTGCGGATTTTGCCCGATCGGCGCGGCGAGTTTGATTTACCAAAACAGGCGGCTCGAATAAAAACAAGCGCAGCGAGCTAAGTGCGGCACAAGCGGGCTTAAATGGGCTTTTGAATGCGCTAAAGCCATCCCTCGCCGAGATCTGCGAGGAAAACGCATAGGCTCAGCTCGAGATAAGCCTGCGATGTATTTCTCGGACGGCGCGCGCTTTCGATCCTTTTGCGGGCCTAGATTGCGCAGATAAAATTTAAATCGAATTGATTTGTCCCGTCAAGCGCGATCTGAAATTTTACTCGGGCGTCTTACCCGGCGTGCCAAAAACAGATCGCGCCGCCTTTTGAAACTTCTTAAATTTGTAGGGCCATGAATTTTAAAATGAAATTCCGATGCTTCGGCAGAACGGATGAAATTTTAAACTGGCTCGCACGAGGCATTCGGTCGTAAAATTTAATAAATCTCGGCTGCGAGGCAAGGCAAATTTATATTATTTTTGGCGTTTTTCCGCTAAATTTTAAATTGAGTTCGCCGCAAATTCGGCGTATAAATTTAACAACAAAAGGTAAAAAATGATAACCGCAAAGGCTCTTTACGCATCAGCTCGCCTTAGATCGCTGCCGCTTAGCGTCTCGGGCGTACTGCTCGGCAGCGGCGCAGCATACGGCGCGGGCGTATTTAGAGCGAGTATTTTCGCACTGGCGCTGCTTACGACGCTGCTGTTTCAGGTGCTAAGCGACTACGCCAACGACTACGGCGACGCGGTAAAAGGCACTGACGATGATGGCAGACTAGGGCCGCGTCGCGCGATCCAAACGGGGCAGATGAGCGTGGCCGAGATGAAGCGCATCATCGTCGTTACGGCGCTGCTTTCGGCGCTTTCTAGCCTCGCGCTAAGCGTTTTGGCGTTCGGCGAGCGGTTTTATCTCGTGCTGCTATTTTTAGCGCTAGGCGGTGCGTCGATATATGCCGCGATCCGCTACACCGTGGGAGCCGGCGCATACGGATATAAGGGGTTTGGCGACGTTTTCGTGTTTTTATTTTTTGGACTTTTGAGCGTGCTGGGCTCGTACTTTTTATACGCGCGTTCGCTCGATGCGGCGCTACTGCTGCCTGCGTGCGCGTGCGGGATGTTAAGCACGGCGGTGCTAAATTTAAATAACATGCGCGACATCCAAAACGACGCGCTCAAGGGTAAGCGCACAATCCCCGTGCGTATCGGGCTGCGTGCGGCCAAGCTCTACCACTATGCGCTGATCGCGGGCGGTGCGGGATTAATGCTTTGCTACTCGCTTTTGCGGGGCGACTCGGGCGTAAAACTACTCTACGTAGCTAGCTTTGCGCCGCTTATTTGGCATCTCTTTTTCGTCTTAAAAGTGCGGGAGTGTCGCGACTTCGACGGGCAGCTAAAGGTCGTCGCGCTCAGCACGTTTGCGATGTCGGCGCTGTTTTTTATCGGGGAAATTTGGTGTTAAATTTAGCCTGATTATTGTTCCGTGCCACTGCGGGCGTTGAATAAGTAATTCAAATTTTTCTCAAAATATTGCGAAAAAGTTATATATTTACTTTTTTAAATTACACTTTCAAACCTAAATCACAAGGAGAAAAATGAAAAAACTCATCAAGTTTTCGCTAGCAGCAGTGCTAGCAGCGAGCTTCGCAAACGCCGCAGTCTATGAGATCGACCCAGCGCACAGCAGCGTCGGCTTTAAGATCAAGCACCTAAGCATATCAAAAGTCAGCGGGAATTTCGGCAAATTTGACGCCGTGATCGACTACGACAAAGACGCTAAGGAGCTAAAAGCGCTCGAGGCCACCATCGAGACCGCCTCGGTAAATACGCAAAACGAGAAGCGCGACGAACACCTAAGAAGCGCGGATTTTTTCAATGCGGCCAAATTTGACAAAATCACCTACAAAATGGTCAAATATGAAAAAGAAAGCGATACCGAAGGCAAGGTCGTGGGCACGCTCACGATGCACGGCGTCACTAAGCCCGTGGTGCTAAAATTCGAGCTTGGCGGCTTTACTGCAGATAAAAACGGCAAGGGAAAAATCGGCTTTAGCCTAGAGGGCGAGACGAAACGCAAACTATTTGAGATCGGGCTGGATACCTCAGAGATCACGCTATCTGACAAGGTCGAGCTAGAGATCGAAGTCGAAGCCAAAGAAAAATAACCTCAAAATAAGCCTAAAGCCTGTTTTTCGGGC
>NZ_CALKTQ010000291.1 GCF_937997465.1 uncultured Campylobacter sp.
GATGGATTTGAATGTTGCGAAGAAATTTTGGACCGAAGATAGAACATGTAGTTCATCGAGGGAGGAAATTTCTAGCTCATTCAAAGACACTCAAAAGACGAGCCGCAAATCAGAATCAATCACTCAAAAATTCTGTGATTTTCTCCTCACACTCCCCGACGCTGCCGCTAAATTTACTCTCAAACTGCGATCTATTAAACGTCCGCTGACGCTTGGCTAGCTGCGCCGTATGCGTGCAGATGAGCTCCTCCAGCTCGGTCTGGGTTTTGATCTCGCCTCGCAAAAACCCTCCGCACTCTTTTAGTCCGACCGAGTTTAGCGGCTTTGGTCGCTGCGGATACCGCACAAACAGCTCACGCGCCTCATCCAGCAAACCCTGCTCAAACATTGCTCGCGTGCGCTCTTTGATGCGCGCTCTTAGCTCGTCACGATCCCAGCTAAGCTCGAAAATCGCCAAATTTGACGCGACGGGGGCTAGGGTATTTTCGCACAGATACGAGCTTGGAGCCTCGCCGCGCCCGCTAGAGCGCAAAAAGGAGTGGATATCAAACCACTTTTGCAAGCGGTAGGTGTCGTTTGCGCTAAATTTGGCGGCAAATTCGGGATCAAGGCTTGAAACTAGCTCGTAAATTTGAGCGTTGCTTAGGCCGCTTTCTACGCGCTCAAATTTAGGCGTGAGACCCGATAGCAGCGCCTTTAGATAAAATCCGCTACCGCCAGTTATAAATAAATTTTTTCCGTTTTTTTGCGCAAATTCGCGTGCCGTTTTATAAACCTCAAAAAACATCCCGACGTCAAAATGCTCATCAGGCATCAGCAAATTTACCCCAAAATGCGGCACCGAGGCTAGCTCGTCTGCACTGGGTTTAGCGCTAGCTATATCGATAAATTTATAAACGCAAAGCGAATCAAGACTCAGAATCACTCCGTTAAATTCACTTGCAAGCTTTAGCACAAGCGCCGTTTTTCCGCTGGCGGTGGTGCCGATGATGGCGAGTTCTTTCATAAAAATGCCTTAAAATTCGTGAATCGGCTCAAATTTTATCACAATTTACGCTTTTATAAGATAAAATAAAGCAAAAATTTCAGGAAGATTATGCAAAAATTTATAAATATTTTAAAAGATATTAACGAACTGATCGTCTTTAAGCACTCGGTTTTCGCGCTACCTTTTATCTTTACGGCGATGATAACGGCGAGCGCGCAGGTAAACGGCACGGCTTGGTTTGGCTGGGAGCTGCTTATTTTGGGCGTTCTTTGCGCGGTTTCAGCGCGAAATTTCGCGATGGCATTTAACCGCTACAAGGACGAGGACATCGACAAGCTAAACCTGCGCACGGCAAATCGCCCGAGCGTGGACGGACGTATCGGCAGGACGAATTTGCAGATTTTTATCGCGGCAAACGCCGCTATCTTCGTGCTTGTCGCCTATCTCGTAAACGATCTTGCGTTTTGGCTGAGCTTTCCGATCCTGGCCGTACTTGGCGGATATTCGCTTTTTAAGCGTTTTAGCGAGCTAGCGCACCTAGTCCTTGGCCTCTCGCTAGGTCTTGCGCCCATCGCCGGAGCTGTCGCCGTTACGGGCAAGATACCGCTTTTTAGCGTGCTGCTCTGCCTTGGCGTGATGTTTTGGGTGGCGGGATTTGACCTGCTTTATTCGCTTCAGGATATCGAATTTGACCGCGAGCACGGGCTTTTTAGCATACCTAGCGTTTACGGCCAAAAGGCTACGATGTTTATCTCGGCGATCTTTCACGCCACAGCCGTGATATTTTGGTTGCTTTTTGCGTGGGCCGGGGGGCTTGGCGCGGCGGCGTATGTGGGCATTTTGCTTTGCAATGGCATCCTAGTTGCCGAGCACCGCATCGTCAGGCGAGATTTTAGTAAGATCGACCGTGCGTTTTTTACGCTAAACGGCTATCTTGGCATACTTTTTTTTGTTTTTGTTTGGGCTAGCTTATGAGACTGGTCCCGGCAAATTTAGACATAGTTTTTGAGGAAGTGGGCGAGCGCGAGAGCGAGTTTTTGCGCGAATTCGATAAGCTAAGCGGAAACGAAGACGATCCGCTGGGAGCATGGATAAAGCGCGCCAAAGCAAAGGGCGACACGAAAGAGAGCGATCAGGTGATACTGACGCTACTCGTCGAGCTTCACCGCAAATTTGACGAGCTAAACGCCTACATAAAAAACGAGAAATTCGTAAAACTCGAGCTTGCTCAATCTAGCGCGCTTGACGGGATAAATTTTGAAAATTTTAGGATAAAAGAGGCTAAATTTAAAGAAGGCGCCAAGTACTACGGACGCATTTTTATGCCTATTTTCCCAAAGCGAGACGTGGCGATATTTTTTGAGGCGCTAGATGAGAAAACCGCCAAAATCACGCGCATAAACGAGAGCGACGAGAGCGACTACAACGGCTACGTGACGGCCAGAGAGCGCGCTATGATAAGAGAACTAAAGGAGATGAACGATGAGTAACGATTTGATAATATTTGTCATTTTCGGGCTGATTTTAACGGTGCTTTTCGTGCTGGTTTTTATAAAAGATTTAGAGGCCTCGAGAAAATTTTCAAGATACGAAAAAGCTATCGAAAGCCTGATACAAGAGCTTCACGCGGTAAAAAAACAGGTTGCGAATTTTAATCAAAACAGCGAACCGGCCGAATTTGACGTAGTGCAGCTAGAAAGCAGTCTCGAACAGCGTCTAAACGAAAAAATAAATCAAAAAATAACTCCGATAATAAACACGCTCCAAGGCATCGAAAACTCGATAGATAGCTTCCAAAGCCAACAACAAGATAGGCTTTTTACGCTTGAGGAGCGCACCAAAAGCATCAGCAAGATCTCCGCCCCAAACGGCGAAGACGACGAAAAGCGCATCGTGCAGATGTATAGCGAAGGCAAAAGCGTCGAAAGTATCGCAAAAGAGCTGTGTGTGGGCGTCGGCAAGGTCGAGCTGACGCTAAAATTGCGGGAGCTGATATAGTGTTAAAACTTGGGCGCGAAATATAAAAAAATAACATTATTTTCATACGCGAATTTTAAAAAATTTTAAAGCTTAACTTCCTATAATGCCTTTTAACCAAATCAAAAACAATTCTTTTTGATAAAATTAAGGGCGAAAAATGTTAATAGACGGACACGGAAGAACTGTTGATTATCTGCGTATTTCTGTCACGCAAAGATGTAACTTTAGATGCAAATACTGCATGCCTAAAACTCCGTTTAGCTGGGAGCCGAAGGAAAATTTACTGAGCTTTGAGGAGTTGTTTTTATTTGTCAAAGTCTGCCTAGACGAAGGCGTAAAAAAAATCCGCATAACCGGCGGCGAACCGCTACTACGTAAGGACTTGGACAAATTTATCGCGATGATAAACGAGCACAGCCCGGACGTCGATCTAGCCATCACAACAAACGGCTTTATGCTCAAACACTACGCAAAAGCCCTAAAAAACGCGGGTTTAAAGCGCATAAATATGTCGCTTGATAGCCTAAAAACCGAAAAGGCCAAATTTCTCGCGCAAAAAAGCGTTTTACACGAGGTTTTAGCGGGCCTTGACGCGGCGCTTGAAGCCGGGCTAAAAGTCAAGCTAAACACCGTCGCGCTAAGAGGCGTAAACGACGACGAGATCGTCTCTTTGCTAGAGTTTGCGCGCTCCATGGGTTGTCAGATTCGCTTTATAGAGTATATGGAAAACATACACGCAACGGACGAGCTAAAAGGCATGAAATCGGCTGAAATTTTAGACGTTATCGCAAAAAAATATCGCTTTGAAGCGGCCGAAAAAATCCCGACCGGTCCAGCTAGCATCTACCGACTAGAGGACGGCTATGCCTTTGGCGTCATCGACCCGCACAAACACGACTTTTGCGAGAGCTGCAACCGCATCCGCCTCACGGCCGAGGGACATCTCATTCCGTGCCTATACTTCGAGGATGCGATGAGCATAAAAGATGCCGTAAGAAAAGGCGATATCGCGGGCGCTAGCGAGATCTTGCGCCAAGTGTTGCAAAACAAGCCAAAAGAAAACAAGTGGGCTATCGGCGCCCAAAACGAGACCTCAAGCCGCGCCTTTTACCAAACGGGCGGCTGAAATTTTGGCTAAATTTACGTCAAATTTGGCGTGGATTTAGCCCGCTTTTATTAAATTTTAATCAAATTTAACTACATCCAAATTTTATATTTTACCTATAAATTTACCGCCGTTTTCTAACAAAACCCGCTCAAATTTGACGTAAAATCCGCTTAACTCCGTAAAACTACCCTTCAAATTTTGCTATAATCGACCAAAATTTAAAAGGCGAAATTTGAGTTTAAACCTGGTCGAGAGTTTTCTAAGTATCCAAGGCGAAGGCGCGAGCAGCGGCCGTTTGGCAATTTTCTTGCGGTTTGCGGGCTGCAACCTAAACTGCGCGGGCTTTGGCGTGCGGACCGTTTCGCCCAAAACCGGCGAAACGCTAACTGGCTGCGACACGATCCGCGCGGTTTTTACGGGACATTTTTCATATCAAAAAATCACACGCGCCGACGAACTTATAAAAATCACGCAAAATTTGAGCGTAAATTTGCGCCGCAAGCCCATCATCGTCATCACGGGCGGCGAACCGCTACTGCATCACAAAAACCAAATTTTGCTAGATTTTTTAAGTTTTGCTCTTGACGAGGGCTACGAGCCGCACTTTGAAACAAACGGTACGATCGAGGTGGATTTCGCCAAATTTGAGACTTATAAAAGATGCCGCTTTGCCGTTAGCGTCAAGCTCGAAAATAGCGGCGAAAGCGAGGCTAGGCGCATAAATCCCGCCGCGCTAAAAGCGATAAAACAAAACGCCGCGGGTAGTTTTTATAAATTCGTCCTTGATAAAAAAGGCACAGAGGATGGTTCGGCGATAGCGCAAATTTCGCGTATTTTAGGCATTTGCGACGCGGAAGTCTTTTGTATGCCGCAAGGTTATGATAAAATAAGCCTTGAGAAAAACGCCCTATCCGTCGCGCAGTTTGCAATCAAGCACGGTTTTAACTACTCCGATCGCCTGCATATCAGGCTTTGGGGCGCAAAAGAAGGGGTTTAAAGTGTAAATTTAGGCGGCATTACCCGCATCTTTACGGCACAAAACGCAAATTTAATAAACGGAGCCAAGATGATAATAAGAAAAATGTTTAAATTTGAAAACGCTCACATCGTTAGATTTTGTAGCTCAAAACGCTGCAAAACCAGCATCCACGGGCACTCTTACAGAGCTGAAATTTTACTTGAGTCAAATTTTCTTGATAATGCGGGAATGGTGTATGATTTTGGCCTGATGAAGCGCGAAATAGGCTGCATCATCGATAGCTTTGATCACTGTACGACGATATTTAGCGGCGACGAAGTCGAGTACAAAAATGACCTCAAAAAGCACTCCGCGCGCTGGATCGAGATCCCACTAAATCCCTCTGCAGAGCAGTTTTGCAGGATATTTTTCGTTATGATCGATAGGCTTTTAAAAACTACGCAGATGCAAAACGGCGAGCACGAAGTGAAGCTTCACAGCGTCATCGTCCACGAGACCGACACGGGCTATGCGCAGTGCTTTAGAGAGGACGCGTATAACGCCAAAATGGGCGAGGTAAATTTGAACGAGATCGTCTTTTCCGAGGGCGTGAGAGCCGAGTGGGAGGACGCGGAGCTGTTTGAGAAAATCAAGCTAGGCAAAAAAATAGTAAATCCAAAGGAGGTCTAGCGCAAATGAGGAAAATTTTTGCGATTTTGACGCTGGCGGCGCTGTTTTTTAGCGGTTGCGACGAGAAAAAGGAGCCCGCGTCGCTGGATCTTGGCGGTACTGTGCCTAGCGACGTACCTATCGCGCAAAGCGACGCAAACGTGAGTATCGATGAAAATATGCCGCCTGAGCCGGTGCCCGAAAAATGAAATTTAACGAATACCTATCAGAGCTCTACGAGCTAGCGCGCTCCATCCACATCGGCCTTGCCTTTACGCTTTTAGCGCTCGTCGCGGCGCACTTTTGCCTGATAAATTTCGGCGTAAATTCGCCAGCCTACGCTAAGCGCATTAGGCTATTTTTGCCCACATACTACGCGTTTTTAGCTGCGATGATGCTTACAGGGCTACTTTTGATGAGCATTTTTTACTTTTATCCGAGCTTCAAAGCTCTCGTGATGATCGCGGTTTGGGTGTTGCTTATCGGGCTTGGTGCGATGGAGTTTAAGTGGCTAAAAACGGTGATAAAAACGAAAAATTTTGCCGATTTTAGAGCCAAAATGCGCCTAAAAATCGCGGCAGATTTTGTTTTGATACTCATTGCAAGCGGGGTGAGATGAAATTTTTATATTCAAAAGAGGCCAAAAACGAGCAAATAAGGCTTGATGGCGAGGCGTTTTTACACCTAAAGGCAAGGCGCGCTAAGATAGGCGAGCGTATCGACGTGCGAAATTTGACCGACGGGCAAAACCACATCTATGAAATCGTAAATTTGGACAAAAGGGGCGCGGAGCTAAATTTGATATTTTCGCATGACGTGGAGGCGCGAAACAGCGATCTAGCGCTATCCTGGGCCGTCGTCGATCCAAAAACGGTTGAAAAAACGCTACCCAGCCTAAACGAAATGGGCGTTGGAAAAATAATCTTTTTTTACAGCGAGTTTTCGCAAAAAAACTTTAAGCTCGATTTTTCGCGGCTAGAGCGCATTTTGATAAGCTCGTGCGAGCAGTGTGGACGAAATGATTTGATGAAATTTGAAATTTATAAAAGCCTAGACGAGCTAGTTAAATTTTATCCAAACGCCGCTCTCATCGACTTTGACGGCGAAAATTTGGACGGTTACGCAGGCAGGGAAATTTTAGCGATCGGGCCCGAGGGCGGATTTAGCCAGAGCGAGCGAGAAGCCGTCGCGAAAAAATACGGGCTGAGAGCAAAAAATATTTTACGCTCGCAAACGGCGATTTTAGGCATAGCGGCTAAAATTTTAATTTAAATTTGATTTTTTACAAAGTTTTTTGTATAATCTCGCCTTACTTTAAATGAAAATTAAAAAATCAGACGATAAAAGGACAAAAAATGAAAAAAGAAATTCATCCGGAATTTGTTGAGTGCAAAGTAACTTGCGCTTGTGGCAACACCTTCACTACGAAGTCAAACAAAGGCGAGATCAGAGTGGACATCTGCTCAGAGTGCCATCCGTTTTTCACAGGCAGCGAAAAGATCGTAGATAGCGCAGGCCGCGTTGATAAATTTAAGAAAAAATATAACTTAAAATAATCCTTTGCTATATTTCGTTCCTACGCCGATAGGAAATTTAAGCGATATCTCGCTTCGCGCTTTGAGCGTTTTGCGCGAATGCGAGATACTCTTTTGCGAAGATACCAGAATCGCAAAATCCCTCATAAACCTGCTAAATACGCGTTTTTACGCAAATATAAATATACAAAAATTTATCTCGCTACACACGCATAACGAAGATGAAATTTTATCTAAAATCGAGCTTGAAATTTTTGATAAAAACATAGCGTTTTTAAGTGATGCAGGCATGCCGGGCATCAGCGATCCGGGAGCTGCGCTCGTAAATTTCGCGATAAAAAACGGTATCGCATACGAAGTGCTAAGCGGATCAAACGCCGCGCTCTTAGCCGTCGTCGCAAGCGGTCTTTGCGAGAAAGAATTTTGCTTTCTAGGATTTTTACCCAATAACGGCAAAGAGCGAGCCGCGGCTATCCAAAATGCGCTAAATTCACCGTTTCCAACAGTCATCTACGAAAGCCCAAAACGCATACTTTCGCTTATTTTAGACTTTGCTAAACTAGAGCCGGATAGAGAAGTTTTTGCCATAAAAGAAGCGACAAAAAAATTTGAAACCAAATTTAGAGCCACGGCAAGCGAACTCGCGCAAAAGCTACAAGAGGCAAATTTGAGCGGCGAGTGGTGCGTCGTAGTGCAAAAAAATCCAAATTTTACCTTTGAGAAAATCACTCAAAACGATATTTTGGAACTTGAAATTTCACCCAAAGCCAAGTCTAAACTGCTAGCCAAAATCACAGGTCGAAACGCCAAAGAAATTTACTCCGAGCTCACCCGCTAAAACTTGCTCGCAGACTCAAACAAACAGCGAATTCATCCGAAAATTTAGCTAAATTTTACCGATTTTTAGCTATTATCAGGCGATGATAATATACGGAAAACAGCTATTTTTGCACATCATAAAAAACTACAAAAAAAGCGTCAAAACGGTCTATCTCGCCAAAGAGTGCGACAAGGCGCTATTTTCACAGATCGTAGGCGTCGGCGCGCCGATAAAGCGCGTGGATAATCAAAAAGCCCAAGCTCTCGCACACGGCGGCAATCACCAAGGCTTTTTAGCCGAAGTTGAGGAGTTTGAGTTTAAAAGTATCGACGAGATAAAAAAACAAAATTTTATAGCGATCTTATACGGACTTAGCGACGTCGGAAACATCGGCGCTATAGTTAGAACAGCGCATGCGCTGGGTTGCGGAGGTATCGTAGTCGTCGCTAAAAATTTGGCGATGGAAGGCGTACTGCGAGCTAGTAGTGCAGCGGCCTACGAGGCAAATATAGCTCTTGTCGAAGACGGTCTTAGCTTGCTAAACGAACTAAAACAGGTCGGTTTTAAAATTTACGCCACGGCAAGCGGCGGCAAAAACGCTCATGAGGTCAAATTTAACCAAAAAGTCGCGCTCGTGATGGGCAGCGAGGGCGAAGGCTTGCACAAAAAAGTCCTTGCCAAAAGCGACGAAATAGTAGGAATAAAAATGAAAAACGACTGGGACAGCCTAAACGTCTCGGCTGCGTTTGCCATACTTTGCGATAGGATTATAAATGAATGACATAAGTTTGCTAAAAGAACTAGGGCTTAGCGAGGTCGCCAGAAGAACGCACATCGAGGCAGAATATCTAGGTTACATCGCCGATAAAAATTTTGAAAAGTTGGCACGTTTTAACGTCAAGGGTTTTGTTAAAATTCTGGAGCGCGAGCTTGATATCGACTTTTCATCGTGGATGCGAGAATACGAGACGTTCATAGCCGAGCACGAGAGCGAGTTAAAGCACAAAACCATAACCATATCGCCTAAAATTCCGGCCTATACCGCAAACGATAAATCGTCTTACGGCGGTATGCTAAGCGGCATCGTTACCATTTGCGCAATCGGCGCATTAGTATATTTTTTCGAGCCTCAAAAATATATCGGTAATCTTTCAAGCCTTTTTGAAGACAAAAACAAAAGCGTGACTTACTCCGATACAAACGTAGTACAACAAGCGACTAAAAATTTAGACTCCATCAAAGACGCAAATATCACGATAAGTGTCTCCTCTGCCCCTAAACAAGAAGACGAGATAAATAAAGTCGAAGAGAACGCTTCAAATTTTGCCGTTACCCAAGTAGAGCAACCCTTGCCAGAGTTTAATGTGGCGGTTTCTACAAGCACGCAATCAAAACCCGCAGAGCAAAACGTCAGTAAAAATTTACAGAATGAACAGGTTTCAAATTTGACCGACGAAAATGCATCCACCGCAGTCCAAGTAACGCCTAAAAGCGGCGATGTATACCAACTAAACGGACTAAGCGAGATAAAAGTCGTTCCGCGCAGAAAAGTTTGGCTCGGCGTGATAAATTTGGACGACAACAAAAAGAAATCTCAAAATGCCTCAAATGCCGTTTCTATCGAGATAGGCAAAAAACAACTCATCGTCACCGGACACGGAGAGATAAATTTAGAAATCGGCGATCAAAATATCAAATTTAGCGGCGATAATCCAAAGCGATTTTTGGTAGAAAAAGATAAAGTTACGCCGCTCACATACGACGAATTCGTAGCTCTAAATAAGGGCAAATCGTGGTAAAAAAACTTTTACTTTTGACTGCTAGTGCGGCCTTTTGCTTTGCGGCTAGCGTGGTGGATATAGCAGGCGGCCTGCTCGGTCAAAATAGCGCAAAAGCGACTCAGCTCTTTGGCGACGGATCGGCATATCTAAACGCAAACGGCAAGCCCGACATCGCTAAAATTTCAAACGTTTTAAAGTCAAATTCGCTCCTGCGCCTATCCTATAAGCAAAACGTCAAGGTAAATATCAAATTTATCTCGCGTCAAAACAACCCGCTACTAATCATGAAAATCGCAAAAGACGCTCTCAACGGCCTTGGATACAACAATATCCTAACGAGCGAATTTTCTAACGCCGGCGGTGCGCTTTGGGGCGTGACGATCGACACCAAATTTATCCCAGATCCAGGCTCGCTCTACGCTGCCTTTAAAGAAAGCGGCACCGAGATAACGGGCATAAATAGACCCAGCGAGCTATCCTACGAGTACGTTATAGACGCGTCAAATTCCTCTATAAATCAAACTCCGGTGCAGTTTTCGCAAGAAGTCCAACTCTCAAAGCCGCTTGAGCCCTATCTCATCGACGTTAGCGGCGCAAAAGTCGCCACCATAGGCGCAGACGGGGAGGATCGCTGGTCGGCGATCGTAAGAATTTTTGATAAAAATTTAAATTTGCTCGAGGAAAAACGAAGCGACAAGGCTATAAATAGTCTGAAAGTTTCCTTCCCGCAAAACGCAAAATATCTGATGATCGACGATGCGGTCAGCCTAGAAAATATCAAACGAGGGCTCAAAATCTACCTAGAATAAGGAAAAATTTATGTTTGACGAGATTAGATTTAATACGATTGAAAGGCTTCCAAACTACGTATTTGCCGAGGTAAACGCCATAAAAATGGCCGCGCGCCGAGCGGGCGAAGATATCATCGACTTTTCGATGGGAAACCCGGAGGGTCGCACGCCTCAGCACATCGTCGATAAACTCTGCGAAAGCGCGCAAAAAGACAAAACCCACGGCTACTCGGCGAGCGCTGGCATCTACAAACTTCGCCTAGCCATCTGCAACTGGTACAAGCGCAAATACGGCGTAAATTTAGACCCCGATACCGAGGCCGTCGCCGTTATGGGCAGCAAAGAGGGCTTTGTACATCTAGCCCAAGCGATAGTAAATCCTGGCGACGTCGCCGTAGTGCCCGATCCCGCATACCCGATTCACACGCAGGCGTTTTTATTTGCCGGCGGTAGCGTGGCAAAGATGCCGCTAAAATACAACGACAAATTTGAGCTTGACGAAAACAAATTTTTCGAAGACCTGCTTCACACGATCCGCTCAAGCTCTCCGAAACCTAAATACGTCGTCGTAAATTTCCCGCACAACCCGACGACAGTAACCGTGCAAAAGAGCTTCTACGAGCGGCTAGTGGCGATGAGTAAACAAGAGCGCTTTTACGTGATCTCAGATATCGCCTACGCGGACCTCACGTTTGACGGCTACAAGACGCCAAGCATATTTGAGGTTGAGGGCGCAAAAGACGTTGCCGTCGAGTGCTACACGCTATCAAAAAGCTACAATATGGCGGGCTGGCGCGTCGGATTTTTATGCGGAAACAAGCGCCTTTGCGCAGCTCTTAAAAAGATAAAATCATGGGTCGATTACGGCATGTTTACCCCGATCCAAGTCTCCGCCACAGTTGCACTAGACGGCGATCAAAGCTGCGTCGAGGATATCCGTCAAATTTACGAAAAACGCCGCGACGTGATGCTAGAAGCCTTTGCAAGTGCGGGCTGGGAGATGCATAAGCCAAGCTCGAGTATGTTCATCTGGGCAAAAATCCCACCGCAAGTCGGAAACATCGGCAGTCTCGAGTTTTCAAAGCAGCTTTTAACAAAAGCTAGCGTCGCGGTGAGCCCGGGTATCGGTTTTGGCGAGGGCGGCAACGACTACGTGCGCCTCGCTCTCATCGAGAACGAAAACCGCATCCGCCAAGCGGCGCGAAATGTCAAAAAATATCTGAAAGAATTTGCATGAATATAGCCATTTTAGGCGTCGGCACGGTCGGAGAAGCCGTAGCTAAAATTTTACTCCAAAACAAAAAACTAATCGCGGCAAGATGCGGCGAAGAGATAGTTCCGGTCATCGGCGTCGTTAGAAATTTAAACAAAAAAAGAGACGTCGCCATCCCGCTCACGGACGATATAGATAGCGTCATAAAGCGCGACGATATTGACGTTTTCGTCGAGCTCATGGGCGGCGTCGAGGAGCCGTTTAGGGTCGTCAGTCAAATTTTAGAGCGCAAAAAAGCCGTCGTAACGGCAAACAAAGCGCTACTAGCCTATCACCGCTACGCCTTGCAAAATTTGGCGCAAAATACGCCGTTTGGCTTCGAGGCTAGCGTCGCCGGCGGCATACCTATCATCAGAGCCCTTCGCGAGGGCCTTAGCGCAAATCACATCCTAAGCATCAACGGGATTTTAAACGGCACGAGCAACTACATCCTAACCTCGATGATGAGCAAGGGTTCAAATTTCGCGGACGCTCTAAAAAAAGCCCAGGAGCTAGGCTACGCCGAGGCCGATCCAACCTTTGACGTAGGTGGATTTGACGCGGCGCACAAGTTACTGATCCTAGCCAGCATCGCATACGGCGTACACGGCAACCCCGAAGACATCCTGATAGAGGGCATCGAAGGTATCACGCCCGAGGATATCTTTTTTGCTAACGATTTCGAGTACGTCATCAAACTGCTCGCCATCGCCAAAAAAACCGGCGACAAGGTCGAGCTGCGAGTACATCCCGCACTCGTGCCAAAAGATAAAATGATAGCCAAAACTGACGGCGTTACAAATGCCGTGAGCGTAGTGGGCGACGCAGTCGGCGAGACGATGTTTTACGGTCCGGGCGCGGGCGGTCCTGCGACGGCTAGCTCGGTCATCAGCGACCTGATCGACATCGCTAGAGACGGCAAATCACCGATGCTAGGCTACAAAGCGCCGTTTGAGCTAAACGCGCTTGAGCTTTTAGATCCTAGCGAAATTCGCACGAAATATTATTTCAGGCTCAGGGTCGAGGATAAGGTCGGCGTGCTGGCTAAAATCACGAATTTAATGAGCGAAAACAACCTCTCCATCGATAGCCTGCTGCAAAAACCGAAGGACGAAAGTCCGTATGCGACGCTATTTTTCACGACACACACGAGCGTGGAAAAGGACGTGAGGCGCACTATGGAAATTTTGCAAGAGCAAGAGTTCGTAAAAGAAAAGCCTTTTATGATGAGGATAGAAGAGTAAAATTTGGGGCTTAGAGCGTATCTTTTCGGCAAAAGCTCCGAGGATCTGGCTTGCGAGTTTTTGCTAAAAAACGGCTGCGAGATTCTTGCTAGAAATTTTAGCTCCAAATTTGGCGAGATCGACGTCATCGCTAAAAAAGACGGCATCTTGCGCTTCGTTGAAATCAAAGCCACACAGGGCGACTACGAGGCAGAGTATCGCCTCACGCCCGCTAAATTTAATAAAATTTTAAAAACTATCGATTTTTATCTGCTGCAAAACGGCGCAAATGCCGATTTTCAGGTCGATTTGATCGCGATAAAAAAGGATGAGATAAAGTGGATAGAAAATATTAGTTTGTAAAAATTCTTATTTAGCTAAAATTTAAATACTTTCGTGTATAATTACGACTATCTTTAAAAAGGAGAATAAAATGGGAAAATACATAGAACTAACGACTGCGAATTTTGACGTCGTCAAAGAGGGCGTTGCGCTAGTAGATTTTTGGGCGCCTTGGTGCGGACCTTGCCGTATGCTTGCTCCGGTCATCGACGAGCTAGCTGAGGAGTTTGAGGGCAAAGCTAAAATTTGCAAAGTAAACACCGACGAAGTGCAAGACCTTGCCGTAGAATTTGGCATCCGCTCGATCCCTACGCTTCTATTTTTCAAAAACGGCGAAGTCGTAGAGCAAATGGTCGGCGCACAATCAAAACAAGCCATTGCCGATAAGCTAAATTCGCTGCTTTAATGGTTTTTAGACGAGGAGGAAGCCTGCTTCCTCTCACCTCCGTTTTTGCGTCTTTTATCGGCGCAGCGCTGGTAGCAGGCGTATTTGCTTACAATAATTACAGATTTTCGCAGTATAAATTCGTAAATTTTAACGAACTGGTTTTTTATGAGCAGGCTCAAATTTTCGTGCCGCAGGACGATAAATTTTTACTCGTGGTTTTTAGCTCCAACCAATCAGATTGGAAGGAAATTTTAAAAACTTCAAGCAAGGATTTAAAAATCGTCGCCGTGGATTTACTCCAAAAACGCGCGCCAAGCGAGGAAAATATAAATTTCGTCGCTTCGGATATAAATACGATTTTAAAGCTGATGCACGTCCTAAATATCACGTCTTTGCCCGCCAGCGTGGAGCTAAAGGCGCAAAAGGGCGGCATTTATAAACAAGATTCTAAAATAAATAAAATTTAAAGGAAAAAATATGTTAGATTTAGCAATCATCGGAGGCGGTCCTGCAGGACTTAGCGCGGGACTTTACGCCACTCGCGGCGGACTAAAAAACGTCGTAATGTTTGAAAAAGGTATGCCAGGCGGCCAGATTACGAGCAGCTCCGAGATAGAAAACTATCCCGGTCAAAAAGCGCCCGGCGAGAGCGGCATCGACTTCATGAGTACGTGGGTCGCACAGTGCACACATTTTGGACTAAAGCACGAGATGGTGGGCGTCGAACGCGTGGTAAAAAACGCCGACGGCAGCTTCACGGTCAAGCTTGAAGGCGGCAAAGAAGAGCAGGCCAAAGCAGTCATCGTAGCCACCGGCTCCACTCCGCGCCGCGCAGGCTTTGCGGGCGAGGACGAGTTTTTCGGCAGAGGCGTGAGCACCTGCGCGACCTGCGACGGATTTTTCTATAAAAACAAAGAAGTCGCGGTTCTAGGCGGCGGCGACACGGCGATCGAGGAGGCCCTATATCTAGCCAATATCTGCTCGCGCGTCTACATCATCCACCGCAGAGACGAGTTTCGCGCAGCGCCCGTCACGCTAGAAAAGGCTCGCGCTAACGCCAAAATCGAGTTCATCACAAGCGCCACGATCAAGCAAGCTTACGGCGACAAAGCAGGCCTCACAGGTCTAATCATAAACACGAAAGATGGCGAGCGCGACCTAAAAGTGCCTGGCGTTTTCGTATTTGTCGGGCTTAACGTAAACAACGACGTCCTTCGCCAAGAAAACGGCGAATTCGTATGCCAAACCGAGGACGGCGGCCAAGTCAGCGTCGATCTAAAGATGCAAACTAGTGTGCCTGGGCTATTTGCCGCGGGTGACATCAGAAAAGATGCGCCAAAGCAAGTCATCGTAGCCGCGGGAGACGGCGCCGTAGCGGCCCTTAGCGCGCTTAGCTACATCGAGAGCTTACACTAAGATTTCTCAAATTTAGCCGAGCTTTTCGGCTAAATTTTTTCTTTTACTTCAAATTTCCTCAAATTTACTCCTGCATTTTTTAAATTTTCCACACAAATTTCACTCAAATTTAACCGCCCTTTGGCTAAGATTTCGCAAATTTAGTCATGAGCAAAAGGATCAAATTTGCAAAGCTTTTTTAAATTTATATTCACACTCGCAGCCTTTGCCGCTATCCTCTTTTATCTTTCGTTTTTGGGAGTTAAATTTGATAAATTTGGATCAGGCTCTATGCCGACAGGTTTTACCGTCACTCCCGATACTAAAATAGACCCAAACTCCGAGCTAGCTAAATACGTAACGCAAGAGGAGATAGAGGCGTTTGGATTCGGTTCGTCCGATATAGTTTGCGATAAAGAGAAAAACGCTACGCTAAAACCTTTAAGAGCAGCTCTTGACAGAAAAGATATCGATTTCGTAGTTAAATTTATAAAAGATAACAACCTAAGCGTAGACGTAGAGATGAGAGATAAAAGAACCCCGCTGATGTACAGCTCTTTTAGAAACGACGTAAATACCTTTAATGCTTTATTAAATTTAGGGGCGGGTATCAGAGCTAAGGATAGATTCGGTCTATCTCCTATGGCTTATGCCATTATGTTAAACTCTGTTGATACCGCCAAGATACTACTAGAAAAAGGGGTTAAATTTGAAGAGGTGGAGTATGTATCTCCTCATATCCATACTAATAGATATTATGACTCTTCTAGGTTTGATTCTATAATAATAAACGATGACGATAATATAACCATACGCTACAAATACGATCAGGGGCGTCCAGAGACGGACTTAAACGATCCGCAATGCGTAGAGTCGAGCACCAGGTATAAATTGAATCCGTTTGAATACACAGTAGATAGAAATCTACCTCAGATGGCCGAGTTAATGCTAAGCAAGGGGTATAAACCTAAGAAATTTGAAATAGGAAGCGGACTACAAGGCATAAAAGACGAAGAGAAAAATAGACCGTTACAGCTAAGTGCCTGGGCTCTCTTAGATGACTACGAAGACTACGAGCCCATGCTTGAGGTATTTATAAAATACGACCTCCCTAATGCTCCAACTAAGGAGCAGCTAAAGGAGGCGTATGAGGTGTGCTACGATAAATACGCGCTTAGCCTCACATTTGCTTATAGTATAGACAACAACGGGACTTATAGCTTAAAATACGAAAATTTAACAAAAAACGTATTGCAAAAATACTGCTCCGAGAAAAATTCCACCTTTAGCGACGTAAGGACTTTCATAACTTGGGCAAATGAGTATAAAAGAGCAGATGCGATAGAAGATATCTTGTTTCACAAAAAAAATAAGGTAATTTTTAAAAACAATGCAACCCAATACACAATTAAACCGTACAAGGAACTAACCTCCGACGAGATAAAGGCTATAGTGGAAAGCAGGAAAAGGTGATTTGCTTAGTCAAATTTAGTATTGATAAACCGACAAGGGAACAAAAACGTCAGTGAAAATTTGAGTTAAATTTGAGTAAATTTAACTCAAATTTGGTTTGACGAAAGGCAAATTTAGCTTCAAATTTAACAGCCCCCAGCCGACTAAAGCCAAATTTACGCTCGCCGCCCGGGCAGCAAATCAAATTTACCGCCGAGGCTCAAATTTACTTCGCCGAAGCGGGATTATTCACGCTTATCACGACGTTTTTCTCATCCAGATAGAGCTTCGCCGCGTCTTTCACGTCTTGCTCGGTGAGCGCATTTACCGCACTTTCGTACTCGTCCAGGCTCAAAACCTCATCGCCAAAAACTAGCTCGCGCATGAGAGCCCGCGTCCAAAACTCGCCCTGAACGTAGGATTGGCGCATTTTTACGAGTGCTGATTTTTTGAAATTTTGCAGATAGCGCTGGATATCCGCGCCGCCTTTTAGCTCGGCGACATTTGATTTTATCTCGCCTAGCACGGCGTTTACGTTATCAGGCGCCGCCGTAAAGCCAAAATGCGCGGTGAAGCTTTCGTACGGGTATTTTGCGAGATTCATATGCACGCCCAGGCCGTAGACCTGCCCGCGGTCCTCTCGCACGTCCTCGCGCAGCATCATCGAAAGCACCGCAGATAGGGCGTTTACGCGCAGTAACTCCGGGCGCGAATACTTCACTTTTTCATTTTTCATTATCATCGCGGCGTCGCTTCGCTGCGTGGTTTGGTAGCTTCGCTTAAACTCCCGCTCGCCAGAAATCGTCCTCACGCCGTCATCGACGAAATTTTCGCGTTCCCCGCGCGCGGGTAAATTTGCCAGATATTTTTGTAAAAGCGGCTCGGCCACGGTCAAATTTAGATCGCCGACCACGATAAAATAGTACGAAGCCGCGTTGGTAAATTTATCCTTCACTATCTTTTTTACGTCGTTCATCTGCAGCTCGTTTATGTCCGCGGCCTCGAGCGGGTTTGTTCGCGGGTTGTTTTCGTAGAAAAATCTCGCAAATTCGTCGCGAAATTTGCGCTCGGGCAGATTTTTGGTTTTTTCCAGCTTTTCAAGCTCGTTGATTTTTGTCTTTTTTAGCGCATTTTCGTCAAATCTAGGCTCGCTAAACTCCAAAAACAGCGCACGCAAAAGCCACTCAAAGTCCGAGCTGGCCGAGCTCGCGCTATATCCTTGCGAAAGCTGATCGATAAATTTGCTATAGCTTAGCTGCTTGCCGCTTAGGATTTTAGCCAGGTCGTAGTTGCTAAACTCCCCCGCCCCGCTCTCGTTTGAGACTTCTACCGCCAGCGCGCCCTGCTTTGATTTGGCCAAATTTGACGTGCCGCCGCGACTAACCGCGCTTAGCCAGACGACGTCTTTTTTGGTTTTTACCTCTTTAAATGCCACGCGCGCGCCGTTTGGCAGCTCGTAAAGATAAAAATCAAGCTTTTCGTTATGCTTTTTTGATACGAAATTTTTAGGTTTTAGCGCTCCGTAGTCGAAAAGCTCGCTCTTTGCCTGCTTTGCAGCCAGCGTATCGTATGGCTTTGCTTCCGCCCAAATTTGATCAAATTTAGCCTCATTTAGCTTCGCCCCTTTGGCGCTAATCACGTTTAAAGTTTTTGCGTCGATGCCTAGTATCCGCCTAAATTCGGCATTTACGTCATCTAGGCTAATGTCCTCAAGCAGCGCCAAAGTAACGTCGCGCAGGTCTTTTTCGCCCAGCAGCACACCGCCGATCCTAGTCGTCTCCTCGATATTTGCCGCGACCGCGCTTGAGCGCTTGTTGCCAGCTTGCAAATAGGCATTTTTAGCCGAGTTTATAAAATCTTTTTTCGAGCTTTCAAAGTCAGCCCGGCTAAAGCCAAATTTCTCAACACCCTTTAAAACGCTCGCCAGATCGCTAAGCGCGCCGCTAAAATCATCATCCACGGCGTTTATCTCAAAGGCGTAAAGCACGTTTTGATCCTCGATGATCGGTGAGTAAAATCGCCCGCGCAGGGCTAAATTTCGCTGCTCGTATATCATCGCGACTAGGTCTGAGATGTAGTTTGCGAGCAAATTTTGCCTGAGCCTTTGGATCTCGTCGTCAAATTTGTACTTTTGCGTAAAGATCAAATTTAGCGAGTTTAGCCCGATCTCGGCCGAGTCGTAGTTATTTACGCTAAAACCGCTTTTTATAGGGATAGTTTTATCAGGGCTCGCGTAGTCGTTCGTGTTTTTAGCGGGGCTAAAGCTTTGCTTTATCATCTCCTCGATGCGCTTTTTATCAAAGTCGCCGACTGCGATAAATTTCATAAATCTAGGCTGATACGTCCTCTCGTAAAAGCCCTTTATGGTCGCCACGTCGACGTTTTTTACGATATTCATATCGCCGATGGGCGACCTTTTGGCGTAGATGCTATTGCCGTAGAGCTCGGGCACGCGGTTTTTGATGTAAAATCTATACGCGGGCGTGTTTCTAGCGCGCTCCTCCTCGACGATGATGCCACGCTCCTTATCCAGCTCGGCTGCGTCAAAGCTCACGCCGTCGATCCAGTCGCGAAAAACGCGAAAAACGTCCTTTAAATTTTGCTCGTTTACGTGGATTTCTAGCAGATAGCCCGTCTGATCATAGCTAGTCTGCGCGTTTAGATCCGCGCCAAAGGCCACTCCGAGGCTCTCCAGCTTTTTAACCAGCTCGTTTTTGCTAAATTCGCGGCTGCCGTTAAACGCCATGTGCTCGGTAAAGTGCGCCAGCCCCAGCTCGTTTTCGCGCTCATCGGTCGAGCCGATGTTTACGACTAGATAAAAATAGGCCGAATTTGCGGGCTGCTTGTTTTCCTTGACGTAGTATTTTAGCCCGTTTGCTAGCTCGCCGCTCGCTATAGCGGGATCTTGGGTCAAATTTAGCTTTTGCGCGTTTTTATCTTTCGTCGTCAAATTTGACGCGCTCAAATTTGCGTCCAGCTGCTGAGTTTTAGTCGCCTGCGCGACCGGTGCTTGTTTAGCCAAAACGCTCGCCGCAAAAACGGCTAGAAACAAAAATAAAATTTTCCTCATCGTCGTCCTTTAAATTTAAAAAGCCGATTATATAGCGCGATTTTTAATATTTTTGCCCGCGTGCGGCGAAAACGGCGGCCGTGCTAAATTTATTTTTTATAAAATTTATGCTAAATTTAGCCCAAATTTTAAAGGATAAATTTTGGTAAAAATAGGAATCCACGGCGCAAGCGGTAAAATGGGACGCATGATCATCGAGTGCCTAAAAAACGAGCCTGGCGCAAAGCTTAGCGCGGCTTATACGATAGAGCCGCTTGATTTTGCATTGCCCCAGGGCGTCATCCTCACGGATAAATTTGACGAGCTTTTCGCAAACTGCGACGTCGTTATCGACTTTACGATCAAAGAGGGCGCGATAAACCTACTAAACTACGCCCGCACCGACCCAAAACCGCTAGTCATCGGCACTACGGGTCTGGGCGAAGACGGAGCAAACCTGCTAAAACTCGCAAGCGCGGCGATGCCGATACTTTACGCTACCAACATGAGCCTTGGCGTCGCTGTTTTAAACCGTTTGGCGGCGCTTGCGTCAAAGGCATTGCGCGATTTTGACGCCGAGATCGTCGAGCAGCACCACAGACACAAAAAAGACGCTCCAAGCGGCACGGCGCTAACTTTGGGCGAGTGCGTAGCGGCGGCTAGAGGGCTAAATCTAAAAGACGTTTTGGTGACGGGCAGAGACGGGCTAGTCGGAGCTCGCAGCAAGGACGAGATCGCGATCCTGGCCGTGCGAGGCGGCGACGTCGTGGGCAGGCATACGGTCGGATTTTACAACGAGGGCGAGTTTATCGAGCTAAATCACACCGCAACTAGCCGTGCGACCTTTGCCAAAGGCGCGATAAAAGCGGCTATTTGGGTGGCAGGACAAAGTAGCGGGCTGTACGGGATAGATGATTGCCTGGGTTTATGATAATTAACGGCTTATCTCACGAGCGCCTTTGAAAGAGCTTGAAAATTTAGGGCTTGCGGCAGACCGCACGTCTAGCCTCGCCCAAATTTTCTGCGCAACTTTCAAATTCGTTTCGCGATATTTCGCCTTATTTTTTATGTTAAATTTTGATATTTTTTAAAATTGCGGAAAATCGGCGGCGATATTTTTGACTTAGGCGAGGCGAAATTTAAATTTTAAGCATAGGCTAGACACGAAGTCTACCGAGCTTGAAATTTAAATTTTAACGAAGCATAAGGTAAAAAGATAACACCCCTAAAAAAGGATAAAAATGTGTGCGATAGTTGGAGTAATAAATTCTAAAGATGCGGCAAAAACGGCATATTATGCGCTATTTGCCATGCAACACCGAGGCCAAGAAGCAAGCGGCATCAGCGCATGCGAAAACGGCCGTATAGAAACCGTCAAAGGCCGCGGGCTAGTTACCGAAGTCTTTGATAAGACGAACCTCGAGAGCCTAAAAGGCGATATGGCGATCGGCCACAACCGCTACGCCACCGCAGGCAAAAACTCTGCCGCCGATGCCCAGCCCATCGCCGCAAACTACTCGCTAGGCCAAGTCTCTATCGTGCACAACGGCAACCTCGTAAACAAAGACGAAGTCCGAGAAGCTCTGATCGCCGAGGGCGCGATATTTCAGAGCAACATGGACACCGAAAACATCGTCCACCTCATAGCTAGAAGCCACAGCGAACACCTACAAGACCGCATCGTCGCCGCTCTAAAACAGATCAAAGGCGCCTACTGCCTACTCATCCAGTCGCGCCATAAAATTTTCGCCATACGCGACCGCTGGGGCGTGAGACCGCTCTCGCTGGGACGCCTAAAAGACGGCGGCTACATCGTAGCTAGCGAGACGTGCGCGTTTGATTTGGTGGGCGCGAGCTTCGTTCGCGACGTGGAGCCGGGCGAGATGCTGGTTTTTGAACAGGGCAAAAGCGAGTTTGAGAGCGTGCGCCTTTTTGAGCCAGAGCCTAGGGTTTGCGCGTTTGAGTATATTTATTTCGCGCGCCCCGATAGCGTCATAGAGGGCAAAAGCGTCTACGAAGTACGCAAAAAAATGGGCGAAACGCTAGCCAAAAAGAGCAAGATTGGCGCGGACTTCGTCGTACCGGTACCTGATAGCGGCGTGCCGGCGGCGCTAGGCTACGCAAACGCCAGCGGGATACCGTTTGAGCTAGCCATCGTGCGAAATCACTACGTCGGCCGCACCTTCATCGAGCCGACTCAAGAGATGCGCAACCTCAAAGTCAAACTCAAGCTAAATCCGATGGCAAGCCTGCTCAAAGGCAAAAGCGTAGTCGTAGTGGACGACAGCATCGTGCGCGGCACGACATCCAAAAAGATCGTCGAGCTACTGCGTCACGCGGGCGCGAGAGAGATACATTTCAAAGTCGCCTGCCCCGAGCTAAAATACCCCGAGCGCTACGGCATCGATACTCCGAGCTTCGATGAGCTAATCAGCGCAAACAAAACGCCTGAAGAAGTATGCAAATATATCGGCGCGGACAGCCTCGAGTTTTTGGATGTGGATGAGCTAGTTAGCAGTATCGGCAGCGAGCGCAAATACTCGCTGGTTAGCTTTGACGGGGATTATTTTATCAAGTAAATTTGGCCTTTGCTGTTTCAAATTTGACCTATTTTGGCAAATTTAAACTCGTCAAATTTGAGCGGCAAAACCCGCATCTTGAAAATGCGAATTTTTGTTTTTGGCGGTTTTGCTTCAAATTTGGGTTTTTACAGATTTAAATTTGATGAAATTTGTGCTCAAAATTTGGCGAATCAAATTTTAAAATTTGATTTCGAGCGCCATACTGCGCAAAAATGAAAATATTTTATCAATATATAAGCAAACGTTGAATATAATTGCGAACTTTAACGTCACGGTAGCTCAGCTGGTTAGAGCGCTGGTCTCATAAGCCGGAGGTC
>NZ_CALKTQ010000292.1 GCF_937997465.1 uncultured Campylobacter sp.
TCAGCCGCACGAAACAGGTAAATAAAGAAGGATTTTTTCATAAATTCTTTAACGACGCAAAAAGCGACGAAAATGCTAAAAAATAAAAAAATTTTGCTCGCAGTTTGCGGCAGTATCGCGTTTTATAAAGCTTATGAAATTTTATCCGCGCTAAAAAAAGAGGGCGCGGACGTGCGGGTTATGCTTAGTGAAGGAGCGCTTAAATTTTGCTCTGAAGCGGGCTTTGAAGCGCTGTGCGAGCATAAAATTTTAACCTCGCGCACGGAGAGCTGGCAGGACGGACTAAACCACATCGCCTACGCCAAAACCGATCTCATCTTGATCGCACCTGCTAGCGTAAATACGATAAACAAGCTTGCAAGCGGCATTTGCGACAACGTATTTATGCAGACTCTGATCGCGAGCCCGGCTCCCTTACTCATCGCGCCCGCAGCCAACGATAAAATGCTAAACCACTTCTCTACGCGCAAAAATTTCGAGTTTTTAGCGGCAAACGGCGCGAGATTTATCGAGCCGTTAGAAAAAACCCTAGCCTGCGGCGATACGGGCAAAGGCGCACTGGCAGACGTTTCTACGATCATCTACGAAACCAAAAGGATGCTCGCTGAACCCAAATTTAAAGGGCAAAAAGTGATCGTCACGGGCGGCGCCACGAGCGAAAAGATCGATGACGTAAGAGCCGTGACGAATCTATCCAGCGGCAAGATGTCGCGGGCGCTTGCTGACGCATTTTACTACGCGGGTGCGGACGTGACGCTGATAGCCAGCTTTGAGACGACAAACGCGCCCTATAAAACGCTCAAATTTCAAAGCTCGGCGGAGCTAAAAGAGCTGCTGCACGCAAATTTGACGGACGCAAATTTACTCGCGATGGCTGCTGCGGTTAGCGATTACGTTCCAAAAACCAAATTTGAAGGCAAGCTAAAAAAGCAAAACTTAGGCGAAATTTGGACGCTAGAGCTAGCGCAAAACGGCGATGTTTTGGGCTCTTTGGCAGATTTTAAAAACGTAAAGAAAATCGGCTTTAAAATGGAAACGGACGGCGCAAACGCCATGCGAAACGCAAAAAATATGCTTGAGAAAAAGAGCCTCGACGCCGTTTGCCTAAACATGCTTGGCGGCGATATAAATTTCGGTTCGGATAGCACGCAAATCGCCTTTATAACGACCCGTGACGCGCAAAATATCGCGCTAACATCTAAAGATGACGCGGCGCGGCAAATCGTAAATTTAGCAAGCAAGCTATGATAAATCCCGTCTCACGAGTGCAAAAAATCGCAAGCGGCGGCGCGGGCACGGCTCTAAACGCGAGTCTGCCAATCAGCATCAAAGTCGCCGAAAAGACGGGCTACAATCGCTACAATCTCAAAATGGGCAACAAAATCCTGAGTACAAAAAGCATGAAAAGCCTCGACGTGGAGGGCGAATACTGGGGCGAGATCGCAAGCGGCACAGAAAATATCGTGATAAGAAATCTTTTTAAAAAGCCAAATTTAGCCTACGCCGCACCTGATGGGCTAGCGCTAATAGAAAGACTGATAAGCGAGCCCGATCTAAACTGGTTTTATGAATATATATTTAACGGTCTTAGTACGGCAGACTCGCGGGAATCGTTTGAAAATCTAGCTCAAATGATACTTGCGCTACAAAAAAATATCATTAATATTTCGTTTGTTTATAACGGCATAAAAGGCGTTTTTCAGATGAAATTTGATGGCGCTAAAACGAGTCAAATTTACCTTGTTTTTTCAAATTTTGCTCCGATTATTTTTACGCTAAAAGGCGCTCAAATAATCAGCGCGCAAACGCCGTTTGACAAGGTTGCCAGGCTATTGCGAGACGAGTTTAGCTGCGAAACACAAACGACTCAAAACATCGCCGCTTTCTTTGATCCAAGCGGCAAAATAATTGATTTTAAGGGCTAAAATGAACGAGCTAAATCACCTCGCTATCATCATGGACGGCAACGGCAGATGGGCCAAACGCCGCGGTTTGCTACGCACCAAAGGGCACGAAACTGGCGCAAACGTCGTGGAGCAGATGTGCGAGTTTTGTATCGACGAAGGCGTGGCGGTGCTGAGCCTTTATGCATTTAGCACCGAAAACTGGAAGCGCCCGAAGAGCGAAGTCGCGTTTTTGATGGAGCTTTTACATAAATTTTTGCTCTCAAAACGCGAGAGTTTTATCAAAAACGGTATCAAATTTAACGTCATAGGCGACGAAAACCCGCTAAGCGATAAGCTAAAAAACGAGATCGAGGAGATCAAAAACGCAACTGCACAAAACTCGCGGTTAAAGCTAAATTTAGCCCTAAACTACGGCGCAAAAGATGAAATTTTAAGAGCTTTTAGGAGATTTTGCGAAAAAAACGGCGGCGAATTTGACTCCGAAATACTAGCTTTAAATTTGAACGAAGATAGCTTGCAAAAGTGCCTCGATGAGCCCGCGCCCATCGACCTTCTCGTGCGCACCGGCGGCGAGCAGAGACTGTCAAATTTTATGCTTTGGCAGGCTTCATACGCCGAGTTTGCCTTTACGCCTACGCTTTGGCCCGATTTTACGCGCGAGGAGCTAGCCTTGATAACGGCAAAATTTAAGAAAAAAGATAGAAGGTTTGGCGGGCTTTAAAATTTGATGTTTTTGACTGCCGCTATCTTTTAAATTTACGTCGTTTTATTTGATTCGCTCGCTAAAAAAGTGCCTTTAAATTTGACAAATAAAAGCCTTGCCGCAAGGCCGTTTTGCATAAATTTTGAACCGAAATCTTTAAATTTAAAATCATTCAAGGCAATATTTCGCTAAAATCGCCTTTAAATTTCTGTTTTTATGCTTTTTGCGGCGCAAATAACGAGTCAAATTTTAGTTCAAATCAGCGCGGCAAATTTGCGCAAATATTGCCTAAAAACGTCGCCGCTAGCTCAAAACAATCGCAGCAGCCAAATGCATTATAAATTAAATTAGGAGAGTTATGATTTTTGCCGTTGTATTTTTTATTTTATTATTTTTTATCTTGGGCGCCGTAGTCGGCAGCTTTAGCAACGTCCTGATCTACCGCATACCGCGCGGCGAGAGCATAAATTTCCCCGCCTCGCACTGCCAAAGCTGCAAAACTCCGCTAAAACCGTATCATAACATCCCGATTTTTGCGTGGCTGTTTTTGCGCGGCAAATGCGCGTTTTGCGGCGAAAAAATCAGCTTTCAGTATCCGCTCGTAGAACTCGCTAGCGCCCTGCTTTGCGTGCTTGCGTATTGCGTTGAAACGCACGGACTAGAGCCTCTTGCGGACGATTTTTACGCCGCGATTTTTAAGGCGGCGATGCTTGGCGTCTGCTTTATCTTGCTGCTAGCGCTTAGTCTGATCGACTTTCGTTACAAGGCTGTTCCGGATTCTCTGCTTTTTGCCAGCGTCGCATTTTCGCTACTTTACGGTTTTAATCTACCCGCCTCTTTTGACTCTGATGAGCTTTTGCGCGCCTTTGATTCGTTTATAAACGCCGCGATTTTTATGTTTGCATTTTGGCTACTGCGCGCTGTCGTCAGCCTAGCTCTTAAGCGCGAAGCCATGGGCTCTGCGGATATTTTTATAGCGGGCGTTATGGGTGCGATACTAGGTATCAAGCTTGGCCTCATGGCGATCTATGTCTCGGCGCTACTGACGCTGCCAGCCTACGTCATCGTGCGAAAGCGCGGATACGAGCTGCCTTTCGTGCCGTTTTTGAGCCTTGCTACGCTTATAGTTTATGCGTTTAAGGAGCAGTTTATCTACATCTTAGGGCTGATTTATGGATAGGACGGCGCGTTATCTTTTCTCAAACTTCCTAAGTACGTTTGCATCGCTATTTGCGACGCTTTTTCTCATAATGTCGATCGTGTTTTTCATCCAGATAGCGCGTATCACATCATACATCGAGATTACGTTTATAGAGCTTTTTAAACTCTATATGTTTATGCTGCCTAGAGTGTTGCTTTTTACCGTACCTATCGCGTTTTTCGCATCGCTTGCGCTCATGTTTTTCAGACTTTCGCGCGAAAACGAGAGCATCGTGCTTTTTACGCTCGGATATTCACCAGTTAGGATCGCTAAATTTTTCCTCATCGTTAGCGGCGCGGTTTCGGCCTTTCTCATCGTCACCGCGATAGTGCTGATCCCTACGGCCGCAGAGCTAAACTCAAATTTCGTCTCGTACAAAAAAACCGTCGCCAAGCTAAATTTGAAAACAACCGAATTTGGGCAAAAATTTTCCGACTGGATGGTCTTCATCCAAAACGAAAAAAACGACGAAAACGGTACTCTTTACGAGGGCGTGACGCTTTATTCGCCAAAAGAAGGCGCGCACCGATTCGTCCTTGCTAAAAACGCTCGACTAACCAACAACAACGCCGTGCTTGAGTTTACGCTATCAGACGGCAAAATTTACGATATCAGAGACGCCTCGTGGCATAAAACAGACTTTGGCACGATGAAAATCAGCACCGTCCAAGAGGACAGCGTCGCGCAGACGAAGTCGTTTGTGCAGTATTGGCAGGCAATGAGCGAGGATAAAAAGCGCGCCAAAGACTTCGCAACCTACGTTCTCATCGCGCTTTTTCCGCTAGCTACGACGCTTTTTGCTTTGAGCCTTGGTATCGTAACCTACCGCTACGAAAAAGGTTTTGTGTATTTTGGGATATTTGGCGTGCTATTCGGGTATTTTACACTCATTATGCTCTTTAGCTCGCGCGTTTTTATCGCGATTGCGGCGATATTTTCGCTATTTTTCATTGCCTCGATTTTTAGCTTTAGGGCTAAAATTTTAAAAAGATACTAAGTGCGGCTTAAACTCGTTTTTAGCTACGATGGGTCGAAATTTCAAGGCTCGCAGACACAGCCGCACGAAAACGGCGTCGAGGACGCTCTGGGCGCTGCTCTAGCGCACGTGGGTATTTTTAGCAAGATAATCTCTAGCTCGCGCACAGACAAGGGCGTGCACGCAAACAACCAAGTAGCCTGCGTCGAGTGCGGCGAGCATTTTAAGGACTTTACGCGTCTAAAAGCTCTCATCAACCGCCACGCCCACCCGGCCGTTCACGTCAAATTTATAAGCCGCGTTAAAGACGACTTTCACCCGCGCTACTACGCTACGGCGCGCGCATATCGATACGTCATCAATCACGGCGAGTTTTCTCCTTTTTTATCGTCTTACGAGACTTTTTTACCAAAATTTGACCTAAATTTAGCAAACGAACTACTCGCGCTTTTTGTCGGAGAGCACGATTTTAGCGCGTTTATGAAGCTTGGCAGCGATATCAAAAGTCCAGTGCGGCGCATCTCAAAGGCTTTTTGTTACGCGCGCGGCGAGCGGTCGATCATCGTTTTTAAAGCAAACGGCTTTTTGCGCGCCCAGGTTCGCCTCATGGTCGCTAGCGTTTTAAAGGCGCTGGAGCTTGCAAAAAACGGTAAATTTAGACAAACGCAGGCACAGGAGTTTAAATTTGAGTGCCCAGAGGCGGCAAATTTGAGAGCAAATTTAAACAAAAACAGCCACGATAATATCCTGACGAAAAGCCACGAAGGCGCAAATTTAACCGCCGAACATGCGGTTTGCGTCGCCTCAAAATTTGACGCTAAAAACTCAAATTTAAACGAAGTCGCAAACAACTGCCGAGATACAAATTTCCTCAAAGCAAAAGAGCTTTTACACCAGGCTATCTACGAGCAAAAGCCGCTCACGCGCATCCCCGCGCCGCCAAACGGCCTTTATCTAAACCGAGTGTTTTACGAATGATAAATCCAAAAATAAAAGAAGCCATCGACGCCGTAACGCAAAAGCAAAATGAGTGTAAAAAAATAGTCAAAAAATACGCTACATTTATGACTATAACGACATTTGTCACACCAATACTAATTTTTATTATTATGGAGCGACGCTTTGAAATATTCTTTCTTTTATTTGCAGTCATCCCAATATACGTCACGCCGAGGATTCCAAAAGTAGAAAAAACGCTGGAAGAGTATAGAAGCTTCTACAAAAATGTTTTTGTTAGCACGGTAATTGCCGATATAGATAGCAATTTTACATACGAGCCTCAAAAAGGCATCAGCGCAAACGAATTTTATAAAAGCGGAATATATAGGCGCGTAAATTTTTACGGCGAAGACCAAATAAGCGGTACTTATGCTAATGTCAAATTTCAATTAAGCGAGGCTATAAAAGTAGAAAAAACATATGACTCAAACGGCTCAAAAAACCCTTATCTGGCGCTTTTGAGAGTAAGCAAAGTCATATACGACGAATATATGGACTTTAACGGTACAGTACTAGTCTGCGAGTTTTATAAAAATTTCAAAGGACAAACGATACTAGCCGATAAGAAGGTGCTAAATACGAAAATATCTGGCGAAAAAGAGGTACTTGATGATACGGAGTTTAACAACGAATTTCGCGTATTTACCGACGACAAAATAGAAGCGCGCTATCTTTTAAGCCCCGGTTTTATGCAACGCCTACGCGAGGTTAAGCAGGGTTTTGACAGTGCCGTATCGCTAAGCGCGGCGTTTATGGACAATAAATTCTATCTCTTTTTAAACGGTGCAAAAAACCGTTTTGAAAGTTCACTATTAGACCCGCCGCTAAGCCTTTCTGATGCACAGGCCATAAAAGACGAAGTCTTGCGGCTATTACGCGTCATAGACGAGTTAAATTTAAGCCTTGACGTTTATAAATAATTTTGCTTCGGCAGTAAATTTCGCCAACGACGAGCTTAAAATTTGACCGTAAATTCAGTCGGAAATTTAAATATAGATTTTAGCTAAACGCGCAAAAACTTTGTAATGCCGTGCAAAGCGGGTCACTCGCAAAGGACGCCTATTCTCAAATTTAATGACGCTAATCTAAAAATAAATACAGCCAGCATTTACAAAATATCCCTCTGCCCTTTTGCGTTCATCGGGCTTAGCACGCCCATTTGCTCCATCTGTTCGATGATCGTAGCGGCGCGGTTGTAGCCGATTTTTAGGCGTCTTTGGAGGTAGCTGATCGAGGTTTTTTGCTCGCTTAGCACGATCTCTTTAGCCTCTTCATACAGCTCGTCTAGCTCGCTAGCTACGGCGCCGGAGCCTGTGCCCGCACCGCCGCTAGCGCCCTCCTCAGCTAAAAATCTCTCGTCGTAGACCACTTCTTGCTGCGCTTTTAGGAAATTTACTATCGTGTCGATCTCTTTTTCACTAGCAAACGGCGCGTGCAGCCTGATGACGCCCGGGCTTCCAGGAGGCGTAAACAGCATATCGCCGCGTCCTAGCAAGCTCTCAGCGCCCATTTGATCTAGGATTACCTTACTATCGATGCGCTGGCCGACGCGGTAGCTGATACGGCTAGGCAAATTTGCCTTTATGAGCCCCGTCACGACGTCTACGCTCGGGCGCTGGGTGGCTACGATGAGATGTATGCCGCTGGCCCTAGCCATCTGTGCCAGACGCCCGATGTATAGCTCCACATCCTTGCCGCTAGTCATCATGAGATCAGCCAGCTCATCGATGATCACGACGATGTACGGGAACTGCTCGCCGCCCTCCTCTTTCATCTTTTCGTTGTAGCTTTCGATATTTTTGGTGCGCGTGTGGCTCATGATCTTGTAGCGGCGCTCCATCTCGGCGACCATGTTTGATAGTGCGGTTATGGCCTGCTTAGCCTGCGTGATGACGGGCGTGAGTAGGTGTGGGATGTCGTTATAGATACTAAACTCGAGCATTTTTGGATCTATCATCATCAGGCGCAGCGTCTGCGGGCTGTTGCGATATAGCAGACTTAGTAACATCGCATTTATGCCTACGCTCTTGCCGGATCCCGTCGTGCCCGCGATTAGTAGGTGAGGCAGCTTTTTTAGATCGGTGATAAAAGGCGCGCCGACGATATCCTTGCCTAGCGCGATGGTTAGCGGACTGCTCGAGTTTTTAAAAACTTCGCTATCTAAAATTTCTTTTAGATAGATCGTTTCGATATTTTGATTCGGCACCTCGATGCCTACGACGTCTTTGCCCGGTATCGGCGCCTGGATGCGTATAGTCTGAGCGCGCAGAGCCATCGCGAGGTCGTCTTGCAGGGTTAAAATTTTACTCACCTTGATGTGCGGCGCCTGACGAAACTCAAACGTCGTGACGATCGGACCCGTATAGGTGCGCACGACGTCGCCGTCTATTTTAAATTTGCGCAGTTTATCGAGCAGATCGGAGATCTTTTGATCGATTTCGACTTCGTTTACGCTGTTTGAGCGCCTCGGCGGATCGGCTAAAAATTTAAGCGGCGGCAGCGCGAAATCCTTAGGTTTTTCAACCTTGCCTTTTTCCATTTGTTCGAGCAGTTTTTTATTTTCGGCGACTTCGTTTAAAATTTCGACGCCGTTTATAGTAGTGCTTTTTTCTTCTAAATTTGACTCGCTTTCATCCTGCGCATCGTCTTCGTCGTCCGGCTCGTCTTCATCCTCTAGCTTTTCGCCGTTTTCCTCGCTCAAATTTGACTCGCTTTGAGCTTTAGGCTTTTTGATTTGTCTAGGTTTTTTTTGCGATTTTTGCTTAATCTCGGCTGGGTTTTCAAATTTATCTTCATTGGCGCTAGGTTCTACAAAAGCCTTTTTTAGGATAGCTATGATGTTATCTTGCGCGATGAGACCAAAACTCAAAACAAAAAGCATCAAGATAAATACCCACATGCCTATCACGCCGGCGACGTCTTTTAGCGCATCATTTATGCTGTTTGCGACCAGTCCGCCGTAGCTAGCGTCCGCGCCTGATTGAAACATCAAAAACGCTAAAAACAGCAGCGTCGCTCCGAGCGCCGTCTGGACAAATTCGGCGTTAAAGCCGTTAAAATATTTGTAAATATAATACGCGAAAAATATAAAAACAAAAGGGTAAACGTAAGCTATAAAGCCGAAAAGTTTGAAGTTCCAAAGTCCTATCGCGTTGCCAAAACTACCGACGAAATTTGCCGCAGGCGCGATAGTGGCGATCCCGAAAAATATCAAAAAACAAACGACTACGACTAAAACCGATTCTCTTAAAATGGCGCGTCCTTTTAAATTTAGTAAATTTAAATTTGCGAGAGCGCGAAATTTGGGCCAAATTTATCAAAATTTGACTCCATTTTCGCTCCGCCCGCTTTGATAACGAAACTTTAATAAAACGGTAGATTATAGCGAGTTTTTACATATAGTTTAATAACGAAAGCTGGTTTATCTTAGCCACGGACTGCAGCATCGCCTGATACGACATCATTTTTTGCATGAGATTCATATAGGTTTCGCCGTAGTCGGCGTTTGTGATATCGGCCTTGACGGTTTTTACGTTTACCTCCATGACGCTAGCCTGCGTGTTGGTCTGTATTAGGGTATTTGTTTGATTTCCAACTTTAGTGCGGATTTTGTTTACGTGATCGGCGATATGATCTAACCTCTCGATCGCGCCTTGGATACCGGAGTTGCGCGGATGCTCGCTCTCACTATCGGCGCGGTATTGACCGCTTCTTACAGCCTCTATCATCCTATCCAGGTCATCAAAAATATCCACGCTCGGGCTATCTATCTCGATACCATTGTTTGCGGAAAAGCTCCATAGTGAACCGTCTCCTTGCGTGGTTGCAGGCGTCGTGCCGGTGCTATCTCCGTAAAACTGATCGGAATTTACCTCGTCATAAATTCCGACTTTTATCGGAGTTACGGCGTTTTGCTTGTCGGTTACTTTTATGCGGCCGCGGTGATCCATATTTGCCTCTACGCTACCTTGCGATTTTGCTATAGCTTGCTTGTAGGCGACATAATCAGCCTGGGCACTACCGCCGACGCCCGCAGGAACATTGTCACTAGCTACCATACCGATGATGTCGTTTAGCTGCCTAAAAGTCATATTTTTTGACTGCGTTTCTCTACCCTCGGTGGTCGGCGGGTTTGTGGTGTCGTTGTAAAAACTATCCCAAACCTCGGTCGTATATGTGGTGCCGTCAGGCCTTGTTATGCTTACCTGAGCATTGCCTGATGTTGCAGGCGGTACGGCGCTACCGAAAATCACGTCCACTTTATAATCTCCGCCGCTTTTAGATTTGATCTGCATTTTTAAGGCTTGGTCGTTTATATCATATTTGTCTCTTTCGCCAGGATATAGCTCTTTTGAGCCCACGACTTGGCTTAGAGTAGTGTTATCGTCGGCAAATTTACCGCTACCACGCTCTACTTGCGATACAGTGCCTATTAGGTTTCTGCCCTCTTGTTTAAAGTTTATCTTGTCATAGTCGTAGGCATTTGTAACGGCGCCGTCTAAGTCTTCGTATTTGCTCTTAACGAATTCAGTGATTTCATAGTCGTCTGGGTTTGCCTGCACCATGGCTTCGAGCGGATTTGCGCCGCTAGTTAGGCTATCTACAGTGTCAAACGCACTAGATGCTCCTGCTATACCGCCCGCTAGAGCATCTGCATTTGCCACTTTTTTCGTCGCCGCTATCATGTGAAAATCAATAACCTGATTGCCCTTGCTTAGGTCTTTTACGTTGATTTGACCCTGGTTATTTATCGTTACTTCGACGACTTTATTAGTAGGAGTGTTGCCGTATTCGGTGCCGATTTTTTCTAACAGGTCGTTTATCGAAGCGTCCGAAGTCATCTTAAATTTACTCGTAAAGCTAGTGCCGTTTGGCTTTTTACCCTGCAAAAAAAACGTCGTATCCTGAAACTGCCTAACGCCGGTGCCGGTAAAATCCTGATTGGTTAGAGTTTTTTCGTCTTTTACGTATTTAAAGCCGATTAGATCGCGCATTTTGTGTTCGCTATCGATATAAACGGTCTTGTTTCTGTCGTCCAAATTTTGAGCTTTTAGCATAGTGTTGGAGGTGACTTTTTTATTATAATCGCCATCCTTGCCCAAAAATAGCTCATGGCCGTTTTGGTTGTAGGTCAAATTTACCTGAGCTCCGCCTACAGCTTTCATAGTTTGCGCATTGCCGAAATATTCATTCGTATCGCCGTTTATAGGTTTTGTATTTATCGCGCTTCCAGAAAATAAAAACTGCCCGTTGATCGAGGTGTTTGCGATGTTTACTAGGTGATTTTTGATGCCCTGAAGGTCGTTTGCGATAGCTTCCCGCGATGTTTGCGAGTGGATTTCGTTAGCACCCTGAACTAATTTTGTTTTAAAAGTTTCAAGCTGCTGCTTAAATTCACCCAAAGCCTTATCTGTATTTTTTGAAAAGTGTTGCGCCTTTGACGTCGCCGTTTGCACCTGCTCAAGCGTCGCAACCTCGTAATCAAGCCTCATGCCGTCGTTATAGACGCTACTATCCTCAAAAGAATTTTGGATTTTTAGACCGCTTGAAATTTGCGTATTTAGCTTGTAAAGCGCTTTCATATTGGTCTGATAGTCGTAGTTATTCGTAAATTTCATCAGCTGATTTGTCATTCTCATCGCATTTTTCCTTAAATTTAATTGAGCTCTTGCAAGCAAATAAAGTTCCACTCGTTATATCGTCAAATTTCAAAATTTATTTAGTTTTAGATATGATTTTGCCAAATTTAAGGAGAACAAATGAAAGTACTCTTTTCGCCGAGCGAAGCAAAAACCGCCGTAAGTCCAAATAAATTTATAGATAAAAACGCCTTTATTTTTCCAAATTTATATGAAAAACGGTATGAAATTTTAAAAATTTACGATGATTTTTTGCAAACGGCTACCGTTGAAAAAATCTCAAAACTTTTCGGCATTAAAAATTTGACCGATGAGCCGAGTTTGCGAGAAAGCCTTTTTAAAAAAGGCGCGGTAAAAGCAATCCTGCGATATGACGGAGTAGCCTACAAACACCTTGATTACCGCAACCTTGATAGCGCGGCACAGGAGTTTATAGATAAAAATACGTTGATTTTTTCAAATTTATTCGGTCCTGTGACGGCAGCGGATGCACTGCCTGAATACAAACTAAAGCAAGGCGAGCGGATAGACGGGTTAAATTTGGAGGAATTTTATAGGCAAAATTTTAGCAACGAGATAGATGAGTGGCTGGGGGATGACGATATTTTAGACCTTAGAGCCGAGTTTTACGAGAAATTTTACCGCATACAAAAACCATTTGCGACCTTTAAATTTCTAAAAAACGGTAAAGTCGTCAGTCACTATGCCAAAGCATACCGCGGGATAGTTTTGAGGCAAGTAGCGCAAAACGGGGTAAAAAACTTTAGCGAACTTTGCAAAACCGATATAGAAAATTTGCGCCTTATAGACATCAAAAAAACTGGACTAAAAAGCGAGTTTTTGGTGCAAATAGTCTAAAATTCGAGCTTTTTAGTCAAATTCGCGCAAAAATCGTTAAATTTTCGGCTAAAAACTATTGTATTTTTTATAAAAACGTTGTAAAATGCCCGCATATCACTTCTTATTAAGGATGGTTCTATGAAAAAAGCTGATTTTATTCAAGCTGTTGCCGACAAGGCCGGTCTTTCTAAAAAAGATTCTCTAAAGGTAGTTGATGCCGCACTAGAGACTATCGAAGAGGTTCTTAAAAACGGCGATAGCATTAGCTTTATAGGCTTTGGTACATTCGCTACTGCCGAAAGAGCCGCTAGAAAAGCAAGAGTGCCTGGAACCACTAAAGTTATCGATGTTCCTGCTAGCAAAGCGGTTAAATTTAAAGTAGGCAAAAAATTAAAAGAAGCAGTAGTAGCAGGCGCAGGCAAAAAAGGCAAAAAGAAATAATCACCCTTTCATGAAAGCTCAAGATTGGGCTTTCATGTTTTTTAATCTCTTTTTTATATCTTTCAAGGTAAAATCTCACTTCTTTAATTAGCCCGAGTGGTGAAACTGGTAGACGCGCCAGACTCAAAATCTGGTAAGGGCAACCTTGTGTCGGTTCGAGTCCGACCTCGGGCACCATATAAACTTACAAATATCCAAAAATACACTATTCTCGACATATATAATGTTTAAAAAGTAAAATAGAATATTCCAAACCAACTACCAGCTGGTAAAGTGTAATTTTTGTGCTTTTAGTAAAGCATAACACATATGCTATTTTGTTTTAACTACCGTAAAACCATTTTATGTATGTTTTGATTGTCGCCAAAATTGTTTACACAACTCTAGGTCTATTCCAAAGGTCATAGTTGTATTTTTTGTCATCCCGCTACGCTCCTTTTAACTTCGCGGACGAGTGAAGCCCGCCCTTGTGACGAGGGATTTCGTCCCCTCGACCCATCTAAAGCACACGTCGGCGCGTCGGCCTACGCGTATAGTGCAGTTTTTAATCATTTTTCAGCCTTTTTTATCTTTATATTATTAAAATTGAGATGCAAATTTATACAACGGAGACGCTCAAATGA
>NZ_CALKTQ010000293.1 GCF_937997465.1 uncultured Campylobacter sp.
GCTAAATTCCAGTCCTAAAATTTTATAAATTTCGCTTAGTTTCATCACAGATCCATTAGCACCGAGCCGCCTCGAACGACATCTGTTGGGTTAAATTTTTTGATAGCTTTGAGGAAATTTTCTATCCTGCTCGCGTCGTCGCTAACCATGACGACGATGTAGTTTTCGTTAGTGTTGGCTACGATGCCGTTGTAGGCCTTTAGTATCGCGTCCAGTCCACCGAAATTTTCGCTAAGCGGGATTTTAACCAGCGCCATTTCTTTTTCGACAAATTCGCCACTTTCGATGACTTTGTAGGTCGGTATTAGCTTGTGTAGTTGCTTTACGATCTGCTCTAGCACGCGCTCATCGCCGCTAGTGACGATGCTGATACGAGAAAGCTCGGTGCATGGGATCGGTGCTACCGTGAGCGTGTCGATGTTGTATCCGCGCCCTGCAAAAAGCCCGGAAATGCGCGATAAAACGCCGTGCTCGTTTAGCACGATGACTGAAATCACTCTTCTTATGCTCATTTTTATTCCTTGCTTTTTAAGATCATGTTGTATATCGCCGCGCCCGCAGGAACCATCGGCAGTACGTCCTCAAATCTATCCACGCGCACGTCTAGTACCGCTGTTTTACCGCAGGCCATCGCCTCTTTTAGCGCGGAGCGAAACTCGTCCTTCGTGCGGCACACGAAGCCCGCTCCGCCAAAGCCCTCTGCGATCTTCACAAAATTAGGTTGCAGGCTAAGGTCGGTCGAGGAGTAGCGCTCGCCGTAGAAAAAGGTCTGCCACTGGCGCACCATGCCTAGGAAATTGTTATTTAAGATGATGTTGATGACGGGCTTATCTATCTCGGTGGCGGTCATCAGCTCTTGGATATTCATTAGGATCGAGCCGTCGCCGGTGAAATTTACGACGATGTTTTCGGGCTTTGCCGCCTTCGCTCCGACGGCCGCCGGCAGGCCAAAGCCCATAGTCCCCTGGCCTCCGCTAGTTATCAGCTGACGCGGTCTGTCAAACGGATAAAACTGCGCAACCCACATCTGATGCTGACCGACGTCGGTGGCGATCACGGCGTCTTTGCCCGATTCTTTTAAAATTTTAGCCGTCTCGCGCACGACCCACTGCGGTTTTAAGACTTCGTCGCTATCTTTGTAATCCAGCGGATTTAGCGCGTCGTACCTGGCTAAGATCTCGCGCCACGAGGTCAAATTTTGCTCGTTTACGCTTACTTTTTCCACCATCTCTTCTAGGACGCAGTTTAGATCGCCTACGATCGGAAAGTGCGCGTTTACGATCTTTGAGATCGAGCTAGGGTCGATATCGACGTGGATGATTTTGGCGTGTTTGGCAAATTCGCTTAGCTTGCCCGTCACGCGGTCGTCAAACCGCACGCCAAGCGCGATGATGAGATCGGTCTCGCTCATCGCCATATTTGCCGCGTAGCTACCGTGCATGCCAACCATCGATAGTAGATTTTTATCCTCGTGCGCTAGGACGCCAAGCCCCATCAGCGTCTCGACCGCCGGGATGCCCGTCTTTGCGCTAAATTTGCGCACTAGCTCGCTAGCGTTCGCCGCTACGACTCCGCCTCCTAGATAGAGCAGCGGGCGTTTAGCATCGGCGATGACCTCAAGCGCCTTTTTGATCTGTTTTGCGTTGCCTTTGTAGGTCGGTTTGTACGTCGGCATCTTTATCTCTGTCGGGTAATCAAAATTCCCAACGGCTGCTGTTATATCCTTTGGGATATCGACGTGAACGGGCCCCGGGCGTCCCGAGCGAGCGATATAAAAGGCCTCTTTTAGGATGCGCGGTAGCTCCTCGATACTGCGCACGAGGTAGTTGTGCTTCACGCACGGGCGAGAGATACCCACGGCATCGATCTCCTGAAAGGCGTCCGTGCCGATAAGCGAGGTCGGAACCTGTCCGCTGATTAATATAAGCGGGATGCTATCGGAGTACGCGGTTGCTAGACCCGTGACCGCGTTTGTAAAGCCGGGGCCGCTCGTTACAAACGCCACTCCGACCTTGCCGCTAGCACGTGCGTAACCGTCTGCGGCGTGCACGGCGGCTTGCTCGTGACGCGTCAAAACGTGCTTGAAATAACTCTGCTTGTACGTCTCGTCGTAGATGTTTAGCGCCGCGCCGCCGGGGTAACCAAAAACCGTGTCTACGCCCTCCTCGCGCAGGGCTTCCATCACCATGCGCGAGCCAGAAATACCTTTTATCATCTGTATCGCCTTTTGATAAATTTGACCCCGATTATACAGCTTTAAGGTTTAAAAACGCGTAAAATCGGGCTTAGAATTTGGGCCGCGCTTTGAAAAGGCTTAAATTTGAGTAAATTTGCGAGCGAAATTTAGAAGGATTCAAATTTGGATATGTTTTTAAATTTGACACACCGAGACCTGCACCTTTAAGATGCTAAATTTGATTTAGTTAAATTTGGCGTTATAAATTAGATTTTTTTGCATAAATCAATCTTTCTTGTTAAGGGGGGAAGGGGCTTGAATTACGCTC
>NZ_CALKTQ010000294.1 GCF_937997465.1 uncultured Campylobacter sp.
TTTACGATGCCAAATTTATCATTTAGTACTTTTGCGACGGGAGCTAGGCCGTTTGTCGTGCAGCTAGCGTTTGAGACGATCGCTTCGCCTGCGTATTTATCGTCGTTTACGCCGACTACAAAGGTCGCCGTGTCGTCTTTTGCCGGAGCGCTCATGACGACTTTTTTGATGCCGCGAGCTAGGTACGGTTCGCATTTTTCAGTGGTTAAAAACTTGCCCGTGCACTCCAAAACCACGTCCGCGCCGTAGTCTGCGTAGCTAAGCTCGTTTAAGTCTCTTGTTGAAAAAACTCTTATTTTTTTGCCGTTTACTTCTATAAAATCGTCGCTTATCACCTTAACGTCTTGCTTAAATTCGCCGTGCACGCTGTCGTATTTGAGCAGATAGCGCGTCATGTCGCGCGTCGCCGTGTCGTTAATAGCGACAAGCTCAACGTCGTCTCGCTCTAAAATAATACGAGCAGCGCACCTGCCGATACGTCCAAAACCGTTGATCGCGATTTTTACCATGTTTAGCTCCTTGTGCTAGATTTTCCGGTCGCTTTCAAGCGCGCGGAAAGGTTATTTTCGTACTTTTTAGCTTTTTGCGCGTTAAATTTACCGGCCTCAACCGCTGCCGAGCGCGTAAATTTAAGCTGCTCTAAAGCCCGCCTTTGCAAATTTGACCCTCGCTTGCTCGCCGAAAAACGAGCCTCGCAAGCCCAAAAATCCCCAAATTTTACAAAATCTCCATTTAATTTGCGCTTTATCGGCGATTTTTTTGATTTTCAACCGAAATTCACTTCAAATTCGATAAACTGCACCGAAATTTTAAAGGCAAATTTATGAAAATCGCGCTTTTCGGCGGTAGTTTCGACCCGCCTCATCTCGGGCACGACGCCGCCATAAAAGCCGCGCTAGAGCGGCTAGACGCGGATAAGCTCATCATCATGCCGACCTTTATCAGCCCGTTTAAGAGCGAGTTTTCCGCTCCGCCGCTGCTTCGGCTAAAGTGGGCGAACGAGGCTTGGGGTGCGCTGCCTAAAGTCTGCGTGAGCGACTACGAGATCGCGCAAAATCGCCCCGTACCGACGATAGAAAGCGTGCGGCACATGTGGCAAATTTACGCTTTGAGCGAGCTTTATCTCATCATCGGCGCCGATCATCTAGCAAGCCTAGACAAATGGCACGAGATAGACGAGCTCTTTAGGCTCGCGACTTTCGTCATAGCTAGCCGCGGTAACGTAGCCGTGCCTGAAAATTTTAAAATTTTAAACATAAACGCGCCCGTTTCGTCCTCGCAAATCAGGCAAAATTTGGACAAAAACCTGATGATACCGTGCATAGCGGACGAGGCGGCGAAATTTTATCAAGGAAAAACATGCAAGAAAGAATCGAACGAATCATCAAAATCCTAGACGCCAAAAAGGCCGAAGCCATCGAGGCTATCGACATGAGCGGGCGCGAATACATCGCAAAATGCGTCATAATCGCCACCACGATGGGTGAACGCCACGCCTACTCGCTAACCGATGACCTAAAAGAGGGGCTAAAGGACGAGGGCGAGCAGTTTTTAGGCATCGAAAGCTCCGGCGACTGGGTCGTGATCGATCTAGGCGACATCCTCATCCACCTCATGAGCGCGCAATACCGTGCCAAATACAATATCGAAGAGTTTTTAAGCAAGCTAAAAGAGGTAAAAGCTTAAGCTAAATTTAGCTCGCCGCGCCAGTAGCGTCAAATTTGCCTAAAGCATGCAGCGGACGGTAAATTTGACCAAAGCCGCCGTTTTAACGCTAAGATTTGCCCGATCTTGCAAGCGGCGTGCTTGATTATTTTAGTCAAAAGCCGACATCGCAGGCTTTTGCTTTTATTTTAAAAAAGTCAAATTTGAAGCGGACGTCGTCAAATTTAGCGACTTTTCAAACCCATACTGCAAAGACTGGCGGCACGAACTGGAATTTAAATTTGACCGCTCATAGTTTATGGACGAGCTTAATAAGATCACC
>NZ_CALKTQ010000295.1 GCF_937997465.1 uncultured Campylobacter sp.
AGCTTCTAAAGCTAAACACCGCGTCGAATTCGCCGAGATTTCTCGTCTGCCAAAATAGCTGCCAGAGCCTAAATTTAGCCTTTTTGCTGTTATCCACGATGACGCGTTCGCAGTTTGGGTGAGCTTTAAAAAGCTCGCACGCCGCAAACGAGCCGAAAAATACGATTTTAACAGGCTGGGCTGCTAAATTTTCTAGATTTTGATTTTCTCGCTCACTCGCCGTCAAATTTGCGCCGCAATCTGCGTCAAATTTATCGTCCAAATTTGCCGCGCCGTTTTTAAAAATTTGTATTTCTTGCGTTACGGAGCCAAAATTTTGCGACGAAAAGCTAAAATCTCGCTCGCCCAGGTCCTCAAATTTGCCCGTCAAATTTCCCGCGCCAACCACCGCGTGCTTTGCGATAGCCTCTACAGCGGCGCTTGCCATCACGGCGTCGCCCAGCCAGGTCGGCAGCTCAATCAAGATTCGCACGCACTATCTCCAGCGTCGCGCTCGCGTTTTTTTCGATGCTAAATTCGCTAGCAAGCGCCAAATTTCGCTCTTGTAGCATTGCCAGCCGCTCGTCGTCGTTTAGGATCTCGTCGATCAGAGCGCAGATGTCGTAGTCTTGCGGCGAGCTCATCACAAATTCATCAGGCAGTATCTCCGCGGCGCCGTTTTGAGCGGTCGTGATAGCGACGCAGCCGTAGCTAAGCGCCTCTAAAACGACGTTTGAAAACGGTTCGTACGCCGTCGGGAACAAAAACAGCTCGCTGCCTTCGTAAAATCTCGCCGCGCTTTTTTGAGCGCCCGTAAATACGGCGTTTAGGCCGAGTTCCTTGGCTAGATTTTTGTAGCGGGCGGCGTTTTTATCTCGGCCGACGATTAGGCAGTTTACGCGGGTTTTTAGGCGAGCTACGATGCGCAAAAACTCCTCCGCGCCCTTGCGTTTAAAGCCGCTTCCTACAAACAGCAGCGTCGGTAGGTGAAAATCAAGCCCAAACTCCTCGCAAAGAGCGAGCTTTGCCGAGCCTTTTTGCACGCGCATAGGCAAATTTACGCCGTTATAGACGACTGCGATCTTTTCCTCGGCAATGCCGTAGGTTTCGCAAATTTGACGCTTTATAAAATTTGAGTTGGCGATGATTTTTTTAGCATTTTTAAAAGTGCGCTTTTCAAGGTACGGAATGACGAAATTTAGGGGGTTTGTGAACCAAAAAGGCTTGGTTTTCATATAGACTTTGTGCACGCCGTCGCCAGCGCGGTAGATGTCGGCGCAGGTGATGCGCTCAAGGCTAAAATAAATCTCGTCCGCGCCCTTCTGCCGCTTGGCTTGCGAGTTAAAACGCAGGGCTTTGATCCATGAGCTTAGCTTTTTGCTACCGATAAATCCGCGCGTCTCGCACGCAACGCCCGAGTCTTTTAGAGCCTTGACGAGCCTTGAGAGATACCTCTGCGCCCCACCGATAGCGTCCAGATCTAGCCTTAAAAATACTATTTTTTTCATGTTCGCCTTTTAAAATTTAGCGCTATTTTATAAGTTTTTTGATGAATTTTAGGTTATGTCTGGCGTGCGAGGGATGAGGGCGTAAATAAGTATAAGCGTAAAATGGGTATAATCGCGCCAAAAAAGGAAAATCGTGAAAATTTTGCTCGTTAGAAACGATAACATCGGCGATCTCATCTGCACGACGCCAGCGATAGAGGCGCTGCGAAAGGCTCATCCGCGCGCGCAAATAGATATCGTGGTAAATAGCCTAAACGCATGCGTCGTTCGCGGCAATCCATTTTTAAATAAAATTTATATCTACACTAAACCAAAGCACGTAAAAGGGCTGGCAGCAAAAGTGCGGGCATTTTGGGGAAAATGTAAAATTTTGCTTCAAATTCGCCGCGAAAAATATGATGCGACGGTGATTTTTAGAAGCGCTTATTCGCCCTCTGCCGCGATATTTGCCAGAGCAGCCGCAGCTAAAACGACGATAGGAGCGGCAAAGCAAAACGAGGGCGGTTCATTAATAACGCATAAATTAAACTTTAATCCGCCTCCTCACGAGGTGCTACTTTGCTATGAGCTAGCCGCACCTCTGGGAGCGAAATTTGACGGAGAAAAGACGCTTTATGTGCCGAGCGCTAAAAACGAGAAATTTAAAGATTTCGTATTTTTTCACGTCTCCTCGAGGGTGGAGCAAAACCGCATGGACGAGACTAAAATTTTGCGGATTTTGGCGTTTTTAAAGCAAAATTTCGGGCGCGTCGCCGTTAGCACTGAGGACGTAAAATTTGGCGAAAAAGTAGCGCAAGAAGCGGGCGTAGAGTTTGCCGCGACTAAAAATTTAGACGAGCTAGCCGGCTATATCTGGGCGGCCAAATTTGTCCTCACGCTTGACGGCGGCGTGGCGCATTTAGCTCCCGCACTCGGGGTAAAAACGGTGCTCGTGCTTGGCAAGACGGACGCCGCTCGCTGGGCTCCCATTTACGGCGGAGCGGAGTGTACCGTGCTGCGAAGCGCTAGCAAAAGGGCGCAGGACGTAGCGGACGAGGAAATCTACGAGGCGGTCAAAAATATATGAAAAAAACAGATAAAATCAACATCCTGGAGCTTGAAAGCTCGCTGGGTTTCGGCGGTCAGGAGCACCGCACGCAGCGCGTCATAAACGGACTAAACAAGGATAAATTTAAGATATTTTACGCGCTAAATCCGGGCTCAAAAAGCTTTGAAAAGCCGATTGATTGCGAGTTTGTAGAATTTAACCTAAGTAAGGTTTATAATATTTTTGAAATTTTTAAAATTTGCCGTTTCGTGCGCGAAAAAAGTATCTCTATCATCGCCACGCACTCCGGCAAGGACGGCAACATCGGCGCGATCGTAGCAAAGTTAACGGGCGCTAAAGTAGTGCGCACCAGGCACCTGCAAACGCCGATCAGATCGGCATTTAGCTACAACGTAAACGACAAAATCGTAGCCGTATCAAATGCCGTCAAAACCCAGCTAATCTCGCAGGGCGTGCGGGAAAATTTGATAGACGTTATCTACACGGGCGTGGATACGGCGCGGTTTAATCCAAATTTTACCAAAGATATAAAATCGGAGCTAAATTTGAGCGCAGACTGCGTCGTAGTCGGTATCGTGGCGGTCTTGCGCGCAGCGAAAAATCATCAGCTCTTGTTTGAGGCTTTTAGCGAGCTAAATCTACCAAACACTGCTCTAGTCGTGGTCGGCGACGGTCCGCAGGAGGAAAATCTAAAAAAAATAAAGACGCCAAACATCTATATGCTAGGCTCGCGCACCGACGTGAGCGAGTTTTTGGGTAGTTTTGACGTTTTCGTGCTGCCCTCAAAGACGGAGGCGCTAGGCACGGCGCTGCTTGAGGCGCAGTCTTGTGGAGTGCCTTGC
>NZ_CALKTQ010000296.1 GCF_937997465.1 uncultured Campylobacter sp.
TCTCCATCAGGTCAAATTCACGGTCCAGATCCTCGGCGTTTGCGTGAAAGCTATATCCGTCCTTCATCAAAAACTCGCGCCCTCTAAGAAGCCCGAATCTCGGCCTCGCCTCGTCTCTAAATTTGGTATTCATCTGATACAAATTTAGCGGCAGTTGCTTATAGGACGTCACTTTGCCTCGCACGAGTGCGACGACGCTCTCTTCGTTTGTCGGGCTTAAAACAAAGTCGTTTTCCTTGCGATCTTTAAAGCGCAAAAGCTCCTTGCCGTAGACGTCAAAGCGTCCGCTCTCGCGCCAAAGATCGGCGGAGGTAACAAAGCTCATCGAGATCTCCTGCGCGCCCGCTTCGTCAAGCTCCTCTTTGACGATATTTTTTATATTTTCAAGCACACGTTTGCCAAGCGGCAAAAAGTTGTAAAGTCCGCTACCGACCTGCTCGGCGTAGCCCGCTCGGAGCAAAAATTTATGACTTGCCAGGCTTGCGTCTTTTGGCGCTTCTTTCGCCGTCGGCGCGTAAAGTTTGCTAAATTTCATTCGTTCTCCCATTCAAATTCATTATTTTCTTCTTGCGGCGTTTGCTCCGCGACGTTAAAGATTTCCCCGACGGCTCTTAGCTGCGCTTCGCTTCCGGCAGCGCCCGCGAGGTTTTTTAAATTTATCGTCGGCGCGTGCAAAAACGCCCTAAAAACCTGATGTATGAGGCGATACGCCTCCTCCTTGTCGCTATGTTTTAGATAGCCCTTTTTTAGGGCTTTTGCGAGTTCTCTTTCGGCGCACTCTTTAGCCTGCTCTCTTATGCCTTTTATTAGCGGCGTGACGGCTAGCTCGCGCAGCATTTGGAAAAACGCCGCCGTATTTCGCCCGACGATGCCGTATGCGATCTGAGCTTGCTCTTCGCGCAGGGCTAGGTTTTTATTTACGATCTCTTGCAAGTCGTCCACGGCGTAAATTTTGATATTTTCACTCTGCGTGATCGCGATATCGCGCGGTACGGCAATGTCGAAAAAGTAACGCTTAAACTCCTTTGGCTCTACCATCGCGTCGATCAAAACCGGATGCGGCGCGGCGGTCGCGGAAAATATTATTTGATATTTATTTATGTACTGCGCTACGTTTGAAAGCGAGTCGTATTCGTTATTATCCCCCAGCGTCAGGGCCAAATTTTTAGCGCGCTCTTTGTTTCGGCTGATGATTATCGTTCTCGCGCCGCTTGCGATTAGATGCTTTGCGGCTAGCTCCGCCATCTCGCCAGCGCCTACTATCACGGCGACCATGCCGTTTAGCGTGCCAAAAATTTCCTTTGCTTTAGCAACCGCGACGCTTGAGACCGAGATCGGATTTTTGGAGATTTCGGTTTTGTTTCG
>NZ_CALKTQ010000297.1 GCF_937997465.1 uncultured Campylobacter sp.
AGTGGCGCAAGAGCTGGCGGGTCATCGCGCGTAACGGCATGGACGATCCGTTTTTTGTAGATTTTGCCCTCGGGGATGCCTCGCCCGTGTATTTTGCCTATCACGGCGCGGGTTCGTGGGAGCCGATAAAGGTCGCGGACGACGTCGTTAAATTTGAAGAAATTTTAACCGCACTTGCCGCGCTTGAGGTGCCTTGCTCGCTTGAAGCGATTGCGCCGCTTACTGATTTAAACAACGAATTTTACCGCGAACTGGCGGACGACTACGCGCGGAAAGATGAAGTGCGCGAGGAGCCCGAATATAAATATTTTAGCGTTTTTATCGAGGACCTGGGCGCGGACAAGGTAAAAACGCTCGTGTTTTTAAAGAAATTTTTTGACGACGATAGCTTTGCGGCGACCAAAGAGAGGGCGCAAAATTTGCCGCTTTGCGTATTTAGCGGCATAGAGGAGCTAGCGCTACCGATACAAGACAAGCTCGCCTCGCTCGGAGTTAAATTTTACGCGCGGGAGATCTTTTTTAGCGAACTTATCGCCCGTCATGGCTAATTTATCCAAATTTCGCTATCATACGCCGCATTTTTTAAAAAGGATAAATATGAAAAAATCACTGCTTTTCGTCGCGCTTTGCGCTTTTGCCGGACAGCTTGCGGCTGCTGAGATGCCTGCTGCTTGCGAGGAGTACAAAAAAGTTTCTTACGACTTCATCGATTCGATGGCAAAACAAGCCCAGGCTCAGGGTAAAAAGGACTTTGACGTCGCCGCGACGAAAAAAGAGTTTGAGGCCGACTACGCGAGCATAAAAAAGATGAGCAAAGAGGAGCAAGAATCTACGTGCAATCAAGGCATAGCCGAAGTAAAAGAGCTTGAAAATATGCTAAAAATGATGGGATCGATAAAGTAAATTTAAGCGGCTTCGGCTTATTTACGCTCCCAAAATCCGCGTTTAAATATCAAATTTGAGCGCGGATTTTTAAATTTCACAAAACTATCACTCAGGCACGCAAATTTCGCCGCGCCGCATTGCCTTTACCGTATAAAAGCCCACGATACCTATAAAAATACACAAGATGGCAAAACCGGCCGCTCCCGCAAACAAGAAAAACTTAATCCCGTTAAACTCAAACGCTCGCAAAAACGCGATGCTAGCCGCAGCCGTCGGGAAGGTAAACGCCCACCACGAGAGGAAAAATTTAAGCCGCAAAAAGCTTTTAAACATAAAAAGGATGAGAAGCGCGAAAAATAGCGTGATGTAGAGCATGATCTTCGCCGTGACGTCAAAGCTGCCGGTGAGCTTAACGTAGTCCAAAAACGCCATCGCAGGCGGCGCGATCACGATAAAAAGCGTCGGGATAAATTTCTGCGGCATCTGATCGTGGAAGATGATGCGGTAAAACAAAACCGCAAAGAGTACGGGCCAAAAAAATATCCCGATCGCAAAGTAATACCACGCAAGCTCGCTCGCGGCGGGTGCGGCTAGCGGGACAAAGAGGTTGCCGACGATCGGGATGAACCACGCGGGGTTTGAGTGTGCGATCTGGACGTTATTTTTGATCCAAAAGGATACGACGTGCAGCGTGATAAAGGTCTGAAACGCTACGCCCACGCAAAAAAGCGCGTCGTAAACTGGCGCGAAGTCCCGCCAGAGCGAGGCGACTAGCAGCGTGCCGATCGAAAAGGCGGCGAAAAAATTTACGCGCACCGGGTGGAAAAACTCCGCCTTGCAAGCTTGCGGGTATCTGATCAGCTTTGCCGCGTAACAAGCGCAGATGAGCGCGTACGCTAGGCTAGCCGCACCGCGTAAAATCTCAAAAACCGCGCCTGAAATATCAAAGATCAAATTTAGCCGCTCGTATGCGAGAGCCAGTCCGCCAAGCCCCATAACTACGGTGTAAAACATGATCGGAAAGTGCTGCAGCCAGCTTGGTTTTTCGTCCTGCGTTTTCATATTTTTCCTCGTTTTTTCTAAATTTTACCCCAATTTTAGCGCAATTTCGGTGAGTTAGTCACAAAATAAATCAATGCTTAAAATATTTTGTAGCTAAATTTTATCACCGGGCTTTTACGTAAAAGAAAATATAATTAAACAAAGCCGAAATTAATCAAGGAGCGCGTATGTCGGGAGACGAGCTAAAAGATACGATAAAGCAACGGTTTATGTCTAAATTTACGCTTAGTGCGCAGGATGAAGAGGCGGTGTTAAAAAGTGCGATGCTAAAAAGCTTTAAAAAAGGCGAGCGAATATACCCAAAAGATGGCTGCCTTGGCTACGCGATCATCATAAGCGGGCGTGCGCGCGGGCTGGTTAGCACGAGTAATTTTAAAGAGATCACCGTCTTTAACCTGCAAGACGGCGATAGCTGTATGCTGTGCGGCTTTTGCTCGCTAGGAGCGCTGCAAGCGGAGATAAATTTGCAAATCGAAGATGACGTGCGGATGATTTTGATACCGAGGGAGATATTTAAGAGGCTACGCGAAAACTATCCGCAGGTGGCAAATCACGCGCTAGAGCTCATGGCTACGCGGTTTAGCTCCGCGATAACGGCGATGGATCAGACGCTATTTTTACCGCTAGCTCGGAGAATAATAAATTTCCTCGAGCAAAATGGCGCGAAAAACGGGCTAAAGATCACGCACGAGCAGATCGCAAACGACATCGCTAGCGCGCGAGAAGCGGTATCAAGGGCGCTAAAAGAGATGCAGAAAAAGGGGCTCGTCGAGCTAAAACGCGGGGTCGTGACGTTAAGGTGACTTTGTTACATATTTAAATTTTAAAATGCGCTATGATTTGACAATAACTTCTAAAAGGAGCTTTTATGCAAAGCATCGACAGAAGAGGCGTCTTGAAAATTTTAGGCGCGGCGGGGCTAGCGGCGGCGGGAGTCGCAGGGGCTAGCAAGCTAAATGCGGGAGAAAATGCGGACATCCGCGCAAATATCCTAATAATCGGCGGCGGTCTAGGCGGTATCAGCCTGGCGGCGAAACTACGACGAGATATGCCAAACGCCGAACTAACGGTCCTTGATAAGGACGAGTACTTCTACTATCAGCCCGGCTTTACGCTCATCGCAGCCGGTCACTATCTGCCCGAAGACATAACCTACGAAAAATCAAATTTGATCCCAGACGGCGTAAAATGGATAAAGCAAAATGCCGCTTCCATCGATCCGGCGACAAATTCCGTCAAGCTAGAGGACGGGTCAAATTTGAACTACGACTACCTTGTGATAGCTAGCGGAGCGGAGTATGAGTTTGAGAGCGTAAAAGGACTTAGCGCCGACGATATCGGTAGCGACAACGTGACTTCTATCTACACGATTCCAGGCGCCGTTGCTATGTCTGGCATAATGAAAAAAGTCGGCAAAGAAGGCGGCAAGATAGTCTTTAGCGACAACAAAACACCGATGAAGTGTTCGGGCGCAAATAAAAAAGTAACGCTGCTAACCGAAGATATGGCGCGAAATTTAGGCAACAGAGACAAGCTTGATATCTCGATATACTCGGGTGCTCGGACGATATTTTCCGCTCCTGTTTATGCTAAAATGATAGAAGGGATGCTTGAGGAGCGAGATGTGAAGTATTTTACCTCGCATCAGCTGGTCGAGGTGGATAAAAGTGCAAATATGGCGGTATTTGAGCACGCTATGCCGTACCGCGAAAACGGCGAAAATAAACTCGCTAAAGAGCTAGTCGAAGTAAAATTTGACTACCTACACCTAGTGCCTCGCATGAAGGCTTCTAAAATCTACGCCGATGCTGGGCTAAGCGTAGAAAAGGGCGATGTGGCAGGCAACTGGATTAGCCTCACGCGCGAGACGCTACAACACTCGAAATTTAAAAATATATTTGCTATCGGCGATGTTTGTGGATTTCCCGCCGGTAAAACCGGAGCTAGTATACGCAAGATGTATCCCGTGCTGGCGCAAAATCTAGCCGACGTCATAAAAGGACGCGAACCGAGTGCAAAATACGGCGGCTACACCGCCTGCCCGCTGCTAACGAAATTCGGCAAGGCGGTGATGGTGGAGTTTAACTGGACGGGCAAGCCCGAGCCTACGATAGCGTGCATGGGCGCGACTCGCGAGAGCTACCTAAACTGGGCGATGAAGCTATATATGATGAAGCCGATGGTCATGCAAGGCATGATAAGAGGCCTAGCATAAAGGAGAGAAAATGCAAAACGTCGGGATTTTAGATAAAACTATCCGCCTAGTAATCGCTGCGGTTTGGATATACGCATTTGGGTTCGTCTGCGAGTGCTGGCTGTGGCTGGTCGGTCTCGTGCCGCTACTGACGGCTGTTTACGGTTATTGTCCTCTTTATAAATTTTTTGGTATAAATACGTGTAAAAAATGTAAAAACAAAGAAAGGAAAATGCAATGTTAAGTAAAAAAACTAGGATAATAAGAGCGCTGATCGGGCTAGCGATAATGATCGCCGGAGCCGCTTTTAGCAGCTGGTGGGGGCTAGTTGGACTCGTGCCCTTTATCGTGGGCGTCACGGGATTTTGCCCCGCTTGCTAC
>NZ_CALKTQ010000298.1 GCF_937997465.1 uncultured Campylobacter sp.
CCGTTTGCAATTCTTGCGTGCTGGGGGGGGGTATTTTGCTCGGTTTTTGCCTAGGCAAATTTGACTTTTAAATCACGCGATTGCTTGCGGCTTGGGCGTGAGGGCTTAAATTTGACGCTTTGATTTTTGGATTTACTCGGGTGTTTGGCTTTAAATTTGAGCATGGAGGCTTTTAAAATTTGCTTGTCGTTGTGGGTTTGGAGTTAAATTTAATTTCGGGTGGCGGTTGTAAATTTGATCTTTTTTACTGTGGCGACCATCGAGCTCGCCTCAACTTTTTATGCGGCGGGTTGAACTGCTTTTTTGTTTATAAAATTCGTCATAAGTTTATAAAATTTGCATCTCAAATTTAGCCGCCGACTTACGTATCTGTGCAAAAAGCTAAATTTTGATTTTTCTTGTGGCGTGGCGGATTATTTGCTGCGTGTTTTTGTTTTGCGAGCTTTGCCAGCGCACGAGCAGCTCTTTTGCGGCGGTGAAATTTACTTTTAGATAGTCTGCGACATTGTTTGCGACCGAGCGCTGCACGAAGCGCACCTCGTCCTCTTTGAGTATCTCCAGCACCGCAAAAACCGGGCTTGGGTCGCTAATGAAAAGCTCCAGCTTGCTAGCCCACGGCAGCTTTGGTCGCAGGCCCTCGGATGCCAGCCTACGCAGGTGAAAATTTGACGAGCGCGCCCACTGCGTCATGGTTTTGAGCGAGTCTTGCGGATATTTTTTGATAAACGCACGCGCCGCGTACTCGCCAGTGCCGCGCTTTGTGATTTCCTTAATCGCGTTCATCGAGGTTTCAAAGTCGTCTAGGCCGTAAATTTCGACGTATTTTGCCAGCGGCAAAGTCCAGTAAAAGTGCTTAAACATGCCAGTTTCGTTCGGGTTTTCCTCGCCTAAAATCGCAACCAAAATCTCCGCCGTGCGCTTAAAATCCGGTGGCAAAAGTTCATTTAGCGCGTTTGCATGCGCCAAAATCCTTTGGGAATAACTGAGATTGGGCGTGCTCTTTGCGATTTGCCCGCAGTAGCTCTGCGCGTCAAATTTGGGATAAACCGCCTTTATCTTTTGCGATAAAATTTGCGCCAAATTTTCTCCAAAATGTACAGCAAGGCCGCCGTTTTCCATGTTTTTCCTTTGGATAGTTTTGTCTAAGCTGTAATTTACCGCCTAAGACCAGGCGGCGTTAAATTTGCAACCGTTACGCTCGTCAAATTTGACCGCCCGCGCAAGCAAAGCGTCAAATTTGCCGCAGTTTACGGGCTAAATTTTAAAAATTAGCTCGCAAAAAAATGGCGATAAATTTAGCAAAAACTAAAAATAACGCCCGAAAGTAAAATTATTTACACTCGACTTGCGGCATCTGCGCTAAAAATATCGGCATTTTTTGCTTGATTAGCGTGTGAAATTTGCTTCTATCGGCGATATTTAGAAACTTTAGCGCGTAGTGCGTGACTCTAAGGCCGCAGTTAAGGCTCTTGACGTGGATTAGATTGATCTCGTAGTTGTCAAAATCCGGGTTGCCCGCGATCGGATAGTAGATCGTGTAAGCTTGATACTCTTTATCGTTTATAAATTTAAAATCATACTCCGCTTTGCCAAACTGTCCGCTTTTTAGCGCGGTTATAAAGGCCTTTTGGTATTCGTTGATATCGGCGTTTTCATCGACGGTGACGCTTACTAGCTTGGTCCATTTAAAGCCCACTTTTTCGTTTGGTAGATAAAACTCAGCCGTTCTTGCGTTTTTTTGCTTTAAGACGAATTTTTCGCCGTCTATGGCTACTTCGTTTGGTAGATTTACGCTATCTAGCGCGCTTTTTGGCAGCTCTATCTGCGTGGTTCTAGGCTGGGTGCAGCCGCCTAAAAATAGACAAACGGCCGCAACGGCGGCAAATGAAACTTTTTTAAAACTCATGTTTTTCTCCTTTATTAGTTGATTTTTTAAACTCCATGCACTTTTTAGCTAGCCCCGCCTTGCACTCTTTTTCGTGCAGCTTTTGCGCCTTTTGGCGTAGCGCGGCGGCTTGTTTTTTGTCGCTGCGCTCAAGGCGGCGCGCTAGATTTATGCACCCGCGCGCGTCGTCCGCCTCGCAAGCCTCGCTAAAAAGGCTCGCAGCCTCATTGACGTCGGCTTTTACCACTTCGCCTATACCTTTTTCGTAGATCGCGCCTAGATTTGTGCAGGCCGGTTTTAGCCCGTTGTAGCAGGCGATCCCGTAAAAGTTAAAGGCTTTTGCTATATCTTGCGGCACGTCTGATCCCTCAAAATACGCGTCCGCTAGGCTCTCGCAAGCATCCAGCCGCCAAAGTAGGCAGGCTTTTTCAAAAAGCTCGAGTGCGCAAGAAACGTCCTTTTTTACGCTGCGCCCATGAAAAAACATCTCGCCAAGCTCGGCGCAAGAAGCCCCAAAGCCGCCTTCGCAGGCCTTCTCGTGAAATTTGACCGCCTTCTCGCTATCTTGCCGCGCTCCGACGAGCCCCTTTGCGTAGAGCACTCCTAGTACTGCGCAACCGTTTGCTACGCCTCTGCTGCACGACTCTTTGCCTAGCTCGTAGGCCGCCTCAAACTGTCCGCTTTGATACTGCGCCCAGCCGCCGTATAGCTCGTCCAGACGCTCGCTGCCGCTGCATTTGTAGGCATTTACGGCGCAGGCCTTGTCGTAGTAGGATCTAGCGGCCTTGATATCCTGTGCAAAACCCGCCTCGCAGTCCTCGTAAAGCCTACCCAAAGCCTCGCACGCTTCGTAAATTTTACCATCGCACGCAAGCGAGTAAAATTTGAGCGCGTTTTTCGAGTTTTTCGCGGCTTTGTCGTTTTTGCCCTCCCGGCCGTCCGCGTACATGCCGCCTAGATAGTAGCAAACTACCGCGTATCCGCGCTCGCAGGCTTTTACGTAGAGGTCTAGCGCCTTGCTTTCATCCGACGCGACACCGAGGCCCGCTTCGTAAATTTGAGCTAGATTATAGCAGCTTAAACCAAATCCTTTTTCGCAGGCTCGCTCAAAAATCGCGGCGGCTTTGGCGTGTTCGCCGCTGTTTTGGTATAGCGAGGCTAGGCTATCGCAGCCTGATAGTTTGCCAGCGTCGCAGGCTTTTTCATAAAATTTGCCGGCTTTTACGTCGTCTTACTTCACGCCTTTGCCGCTATGGTATAAAAACCCAAGCCTTACGCAGCCGCGCGTCTCGCCTGCTTCGCACGCTTTTTGCCAAATTTGAGCTACCCTTTGCTCATCGCCCGCGTCGTAGGCCGTTTGGCCTTCGCTCGTCAAATTTGCGAGAGCGAAATTTAGCGCAAAAAATAGCAGTAAGACTAGTTTTATCATCGCGCTCCTTTGTTAAATTTTACTAGTTTTGTTGTTTAAATTTGACCTATTTTGCCTCTTTGTATGCCACAGTCCTGTTTGTATCGGATGGGTAGGTTGTTGCGTCTTGTGTTGCCGACGATATACTAAAACTGCGCGACATTGGCATTCTTTAAAATTATTTGGGTGTGGAGTAATTTTGGCGCGGTTACGCAAACGACTATGATCTTTTTCAATTTTTTCCTTAAATTTAGCGCGAGTCAAATTTGAGCGGCAAAACCGCTCTGAGCTAAATTTAACCGCGTTTTTAAAGACTAAAATTTAGGGCGTAGTGTCGGCACGAAAAGGCGTCAAATTTATTTTGCTCACATTTGGGCTCGTTAGCCGCGCGGCATAAAACAGAGGCGGTCAAATTTAGCCAAAAACCGCTCGGCTATAAAGCCAAATTTGACCGATTTTGCGCCTTAGACGTTAAATCTAAAATGCATCACGTCGCCGTCTTGAACGACGTAGTCCTTGCCCTCTAGGCGCATTTTGCCCGCCTCTTTGGCCGGGTTTTCGCCGCCGCATGCGATGTAGTCCTCATAGCCGATAACCTCGGCTCTGATAAACCCTCGCTCAAAGTCGTTGTGGATGACGCTGGCGGCTTTTGGCGCTTTCCAGCCTTTTACGATCGTCCATGCGCGCACCTCGACGACGCCCGCAGTAAAATAGCTGATCAAATTTAGCTTCGCAAACGCCGTTTTGATGATCTTTTCCAGACCGCTTTCGTTCGTGCCGAGCGAACTTAAAAACTCGTGCGCCTCTTCGTCGCTAAGGCCTACTAGCTCCTCTTCGATCTTGGCGCAAAGCTTGATGACTTCGTGTCCCGAGCGCGCGGCAAACTCGCGAAGCGCCTGCACGTATTTATTATCCTCCGAGATGCCGTCCTCACCCACATTTGCGCCGTAGATGACCTCTTTTGCGCTGAGTAGCCTTAGTTCTTTGTTTAAATTTATAAACGCTTCCTCGTCCTTGCCGCCGAAGCTGCTCGCGCTTTTGCCGTCGTTTAGGTGAGCTAGCAGCGCGTTTGCCGTCTCTAGCGCCTCTTTTGCGCCCTTTGCGTTTGCTTTGGCTTCGCGGGATAGACGTTCTATTTTTTTGTTTAGCTGCTCGATGTCGGCGAGGATGAGCTCGGTCTCGATGATCTCGACGTCCCTGACGGGATCGACGCCGCCTTCTACGTGAGTGATGTTTTCATCCTCAAAGCAGCGCACGATGTGTAAAATCACTTCGGTTTCGCGGATATTTGAGAGAAATTTATTTCCCAGCCCTTCGCCCGCGCTCGCACCCTTTACGAGCCCTGCGATATCGACAAATTCGATCGTGGAGTACTGGATTTTATTTGGATTTACGATTTTGGCTAGCTCGCCTAGGCGCTTATCGGGCACCGGCACGACGGCTTTGTTTGGCTCGATCGTGCAGAATGGATAGTTTGCGCTCTCGGCGTTTTGCGCTTTCGTTAGCGCGTTAAATGTGGTTGATTTGCCGACGTTTGGCAAGCCTACGATACCTACTGCTAGTCCCATTACAGCTCCTTTGCCATAGCGCATAGATAATAAATATTCATTCGCACGCCCGCTCCCGTCGCGCCCGCTTGGTTATATCCCCAGGCTTTTTCGGTGTAAGCCGGGCCTGCGATATCTTGATGTATCCACTTGTCTTTAAATTCGTCTTTTATAAATTTATCTAGGAAAAGTCCCGCCGTGATCGCGCCGCCGTAACGACTGGATCCCGTGTTGCTGACGTCTGCGATCTGACTTTTGATTAGCTCGCGTAAGTGCGGGTTAAACTCCAAAATCGTATTTAGCTCGCCGCTCTTTGCCGCTTTTGCTTTAAATTCCGCTTTTAGCTCCTCGTTGTTGCCCATTATGCCGCTTGTGTATTCGCCAAGGCCCACCACGCAAGCGCCAGTTAGCGTCGCCATGTCGATTAGCACGTCTGGTTTAAAATCCTGCGCGTAGCTAAGGCAGTCGGCAAGTACTAAACGGCCCTCGGCGTCGGTGTTGCGCACCTCGATGCTAACGCCGCTGCGAGATATCAGCACGTCGTCTGGTTTATAGGCGTTGCCGCCGATCATATTTTCGGTCGCGCCTAAAATAGCGTGAATTTCAAACGGCAAATTTAGCTCCGCCGCGCCTTTAATTATACCCATTGCCGCAGCCGCGCCGCTTTTGTCGGCTTTCATCGTTAGCATATAATCAGCCGGCTTTAGGCTAAGTCCGCCGCTATCGTACGTTAGCCCTTTGCCGACGAAGATTACGCGTTTTTTTGCGCCTTTTGGCTTGTAGATAAGGTGGATGAGGCGAGGCGGATGGATGCTGGCTCTGTTTACCGCTAAAAATGCGTTCATCTTTTCTTTTTCGAGGAATTTTTCGTCGTAAATTTTGCAGCTTAAATTTGGGTAGTTTTTGGCTAGATTTTGCGCCTCTTCGGCCATTTTTTGCGGAGTGTAGATTTCAGGTATTTCGTTTACGATATCTTTGGTAAAATTTGTCGCAGAGGCGATTATCTCGCCGTGAGTAAAGCCGTCCTTTGCGTCGTTTTCGCGGACGTCCTTGTCGTTATACTCCTCAGAGCTAAAAATAATATCTTTTAGCGCGTATTTTTCTTTTTTTTCTTTGTATTTGTTAAATTCGTAAGCGCCCAGCAAAAAGCCCTCGGTTAGAGCTTGAAAGCTCATTTTTTGGTAACCTGCGACGTATGAGGCTAGCTTTAGGCTTTTGATGTTTAGCGATTTTACGGCGTTATAGGCCTTTGCCGCAGCTATGCGAAGCTCGTCATAGCCAAGCTTATTTAGCGGGACGTAAACCCTGCCGCTTTCAAGTAAAAGCAAGACGCTCTCGCCCTTGTAGTTGGCAAATTTAAACGCCTTTTCGTCTTTTATAAATTTATGTTTTAGGTTTTTATCTACGACGAAAATTAGCTCCAAATCAGCCTTGATTTCGTTTAGTTTTTTATTAGTGAGTTGAAACTGCACTTCTGTGTCTCCTATCGTTTAAAATTTTATTTTCTATGCGCCTAAAGCCGTAGAGCAAAATGCCCAAAAATAGCGCCACTACCGGCACGGCGACGTACCAGTGCTCTTTTGCTTTGTGCAGTATGTCAAGTATGTGCTCGCCTAAAACCCATGCGGGGATTATCGTGATCGCAGCCCAGCACCACGCGCTTATTAGATTGATGAGCGCGTATTTTTTCGCACTGTATCCGGTTAAGCCTATGGTCATCGGTATGATGACGCGAAAGCCGTACATATAGCGCTGAATAAAAATGATCGGCCAGCCGTATTTTTTTAGCATTATGTGCGCGATGGCGAATTTACGGCGCTGCGTGTGAAGTTTTTTAGCGATATATTTTTTGTTGTAGCGGCCTAGATAAAAGTAAATTTGATCCCCGACAAAGCCGCCCAGACCTGCTACGAAGATGGCCGGCGCGATATGCATATGCGTTTGATGAGAGAGGATTCCCGCCATTATGAGCGCCATTTCGCCTTCCATTATGCACCAGACGAAAAGTATGATGTAGCCGTACTCGATGAGTAGTTTTGTAAAAAATTCTTCCATCATAGCTCCAAAATGCTGTAAATTTTAGTTAGCGAGCGTAAATTTGCGCTACCGCCAAGATCCTTTAAATCAATCAAAAAGCAGGCCTCTACGCAAACGGCGTTTGTTTGATTGATTAGCTCGACGCTAGCCTTGGCCGTGCCTCCCGTAGCGATTAGATCGTCGATTAAAAGCACTTTTGCGCCCGCTTTTTCGCCGAATGCGTCAAAGTGAATTTGCACCTCATCCACGCCGTATTCTAGGCTATATTTTTGCGAGATCGTGATGTAGGGTAGTTTTTTAGGCTTTCTAATCGGCACGAAAGGCAGTTGCAGCCTAGCTGCCAAGGCCGCTGCGAATATAAATCCGCGCGACTCGATGCCGGCTATAAAATCGATATCGGCGTCCTCGTATCTGGCAACTAGATGATCCATTAAAAAATTAAACGCCTCTTTATTATTCAGTAGCGTCGTGATATCGCGAAATACTATGCCAGGTTTTGGAAAATCGTTTATGCAGCGGATAGAATTTAATAAAAACTCCTTCCCCGCTTTGTCTAGTTCTTTCATTTTTTGCCTTTAAATTTGATTTATAGTAGCGCTTCGATTTTGCCCTCTAGTTCGCGGATACGCTGGCGGAGTTTGTCGTTTTCTAGGCGGTACTGCGAGTTTCTGGTGCGAAGGGCGTTGGCATCGTTTTTGACTTTATTGAGTTCGTCTGTGAGGATGTCGATGTTGCCAAGACCGCGCTGTAGCTGGACTTGCAGCTTGCGGATGACGACTTCGGTATCTTGGAGATTGTTTTTCATAAAATCGCGCGTCGCGCGCTCTTTTTTAAGCAAGGTTTTAAAATAAAACACCATAACAGTGAGATAGATACAAATGCATATCAAAACGGTAAGTACGAGCCAATCAGTCATTTCTCGCCTCCTAGCTTTTTCACGCGTCTTTCGTGCCTGCCGCCGGCAAATTCGGTAGCGAAAAAGGCTTTTATCATATCTGCCGCAACCGCGTCGCCGATCGTTCTAGCGCCCATGGCTAGTACGTTTGCGTCGTTGTGCTCGCGCGCTAGTTTTGCCGTTGTGACGTCGTGACAAAGCGCGCAGCGAACGTGCGAATGGCGGTTGGCCGCGATACTGATGCCGATACCCGTGCCGCAGATTAGCACGCCGTATTCGTTCTCGCCGCGTAAATTTTGCGCCATAAGCTCGGCGAAATCTGGATAATCGACGCTATCTTTGCTATGCGTTCCTAGATCGCATACGTCAAAACCTTCGTTTTTTAAAAGCCCGCAAATTTGCGCCTTAAGATCAAAGCCCGCGTGGTCGCTCGCGATAAAAATTTTGTCTATTTTCATGAAATTTCCATAAGCTAAAAAATGCTTAATTATAGCAAAAAAGCATTAAAGTAAAATTTCGCCGCGAGCCTTTAGAAGCGAAATTCGGGCTAAATTTTAAAATTTACCGTTTACAAAAACATCCTCATGATCGCCACGGCATATCGTATCGGCTCGAAAAAATAATCCTTTAGCGGCGAGATCACGATGATAACTAGCGCGATAAAGCCGTATCTTTGCATGCTATTTAGCCAGTTTGCCGCGCCGTGAAGCCCAAAAATGCGTAAAAGATACTCAAGCGCCTTTGAGCCATCAAGAGGCGGGATGGGATAGAGGTTAAAGAGGGCTAGGACTAAATTTACGGCTGCAAGCATAAATACAAACTCCGCTACCGCGCCGTCAAAACCTATAAATTTAAATAGGCAAAACGCTAGCGCAAAAAGAGCAAGGTTGTATGCGATACCCGCAAGCGCGACGATGATAGCGGCCTTGTAGCCGCCGTTATAAAGCACCGTGCGTAAATTTATGGGTACGGGTTTAGCCCAGCCAAACGTCACTCCCGTGCTAAGGTACATGAGTGCCGGCACGACGATAGTACCTAGCGGATCGACGTGTTTTATGGGATTTATGCTTAACCGCCCCAAATTTTTGGCGGTCAAGTCGCCGAATTTAAACGCCGCATATCCGTGCGCGATCTCGTGCCCGACGACGGAGATAACGAGCACGGCGACTAGGATCGCAACCTGTGCAAAGTCGATGCTGTCAAGGTTCATTCGATCTTGTTTCCGTCGTTTTTAGCTTCGGCTCTGGCGGCGTCTAGCAGCTCAGGCGAGTTTTGTATAAAGTCCACGCTCTTGCCGACTCTGTTCCATCTGATTTTGTATTCATCATCCCAGCTAAAATATACAAACCAAGGCTTGCCGACTATGTTTTTGTAGGCCACTGGCCCCCAAAAGCGGCTGTCGTTCGAGTGGTCGCGGTTATCGCCGATCATGAAAAACTCGCCCTCTGGAACCTGAAAATAAAACGCGTTAAACGGATAGTTGCCTATGCTTGGCAGCTCGTTTACGATAACGGGTTGCATGGCAAATTTGCTCGCGTTTAGGTAGTTTACGGCCAGTTCAAATAAATTTACCCTCTCGTCGTAGTGTATGCCGCCGAATTTATATGGCTCGCGTACGAAAAGCTTGCCGCCAAATTTAACTATATCTTTTTCGTCGAAATTTGCCTTTATAAACTCCTCGCCCTCGTGCGGATGCAAAAATAGCGCCTTTTCCGTAAATATCACTTCATCGCCGCCGACTGCGAAATTTCGCTTGACGTAGTGGATCTTTTCGTCGTGCGGATAGCGGAAAACTACGATATCGCCGCGCTCGGGCTTTGCGCCCTCGATGAGGTGGCCGTTACCGTTAAAATCAGGCAAAACTTTGACCTCTATCCACGGAATGCGCGGAGTCGAGATGCCGTAGCTAAATTTTTTAACAAAAAGATGATCGCCGACTAAGAGCGTGTCCTTCATCGATCCGGACGGTATCACGAAAGCCTGCGCGACAAAGAAAATCACGAGCAAGACGATGATGACCGTGCCCGTCCAGCTGTTTGAAAAATCTAAAAATTTATTAAACGCTTTTTTCAAAATTTATGCCTTTTTCGCGCGGTTTTTGGCTGATTTTATGGTGTTTGACAGTAGCATCGCGATGGTCATCGGCCCTACGCCTCCGGGAACTGGCGTTATAAACGAGCATTTCGGCGCTACTTCGTCAAATTTGACGTCGCCTTTTAGCTTGCCGTCGTCCATGCGGTTTATGCCTACGTCGATCACGACTGCGCCGTCTTTTACCATATCAGCCGTTACGAAATCCGCCCTACCGATAGCGGCCACTAGGATGTCGGCGTCCGCGCAAATTTCTTTTAAATTTCGCGTTTTGCTATGTGTCACGGTTACGGTCGCGTTGGCGTTTAGCAGTAGATTTGCCATCGGTTTGCCCACGATGTTGCTACGTCCGATCACGACGGCGTTTTTGCCCTCTAAATTTATATCGTAGGCTTTAAAAATTTCCATTATGCCTAGCGGCGTGCACGGTACGAACCCGTCTAGCCCGCTAGCTAGTTTGCCGACGTTTATCGCGGCAAAGCCGTCCACGTCTTTTTCGGGGCTAATGGTTTCTAAAATTTTATTCGTATCTATATGCTTTGGTAGCGGTAGCTGAACCAGGATACCGTCGATGCCGTCGTCTAAATTTAACACGTCTATTAGCGCGATTAGCTCGCTTTGCGTCGTAGACTCTGGCAAGCGGTGCATTACACTTTTTATCTCGCATGCTATGCAGGCTTTTTCTTTTGCCGCGACGTAGGTTTGGCTGGCTTTATCCTCGCCGACCAGTATTACCGCAAGCGCCGGCTCTATGCCTTGATTTTTCAAATTTAACGCTTCGTTTTTTACTCTTTCTTTTACCTGCGCGCTTACGTTTTTGCCGTCTAATATCGTCATTTTCGTCCTTTATTACTTTTTAATCGCAAAGATTGTATGATAGCTAATTTTAGATTAAATTTACGAAAAAGCGAAAGAATTTATGAAAATTTGGCTGATTTTTTGGTTGCTTTGCGGCGCGGCGTTTGCGAGCGATTTTATCACGAAAAACGAATACGCAAAGATGCTCTATCAAAACCCGCGCGGCATCGGCTGCGACAAGTGTCACGGCAAGGGCGGCGAGGGCTCACTCATATCAAAATATAGACATTTCGATAAAAAAACCAAGCAGGTCATCGACGACGAGCTAAGAGCGCCTCGGATAAACAATCTTGATTTTGAGACGTTTAAAGAGGGTGTACTAAGTGCTAGAAGCGTGATGCCTAGCTACTTTCTTACCGACGAAGAGATAAATTTGCTTTACGAATACGTTATAAATTTCAACAAGGATAAAAAATGACGAACAAAGAAGCTTTCGGGCTAGCTAAAAAATATATCCCGGGCGGCGTGGATTCGCCCGTTCGCGCGTTTGGCAGCGTAGGTGGCGAGCCGTTTGTGGTGGACCGCGGCGAGGGCGCATATCTGGTCGATATCGAGGGAAACCGCTATCTAGACTTCATCCAGAGCTGGGGACCGCTCATCTTTGGGCACTGCGATCCCGACATCGAGAGTGCGGTGATAGCGACGGCTAAAAAGGGACTAAGCTTCGGCGCTCCGTCAAATTTGGAAACGAAGCTTGCTAAACTAATCTGCGACGAATTTAAAAACGTCGAAAAGGTGCGTTTTGTAAGCTCGGGCACAGAGGCCACGATGAGTGCTATCCGCGTAGCGCGCGGCTTTAGCGGTAAGGACGGGCTGATAAAATTTGAAGGCTGCTATCACGGGCACAGCGACGCGCTTTTGGTAAAAGCAGGCAGCGGCGCGACGACCTACGGCAATGCTTCCAGCGGCGGGGGGCCGGCAGACGTGGTGAAAAATACCTATCTAGCGCGCTATAACGATATAGCTAGCGTGCGAGCGATATTTGAGGCAAATCCAGGCAAAATCGGCGCGCTAATCATCGAGCCGATCGCGGGAAATATGGGTCTAGTGCCTGCCGATAACGAGTTTTTGAGCGAGCTTAGATGCCTTTGCGACGAAAACGGCGCGGTGCTTATTTTTGACGAGGTTATGAGTGGATTTCGCGCGAGCAGGCACGGATCGTTAGAATTTAACGGTATCGAGGCCGATCTAGTGACGTTCGGTAAAGTGATCGGCGGCGGTTGCCCGGCAGCTGCGTTTGGTGGAAAGGCTGCGATCATGGACTGCCTAAGTCCCGAAGGCGCCGTATATCAGGCCGGTACGCTAAGCGGCAATCCCGTAGCTATGGCTGCCGGCATCGCAAGCCTGAGTAAAATTTTCGCCGATCATGATCTTTATGACCGCCTAAATAAGCTAGCCGTACTGTTCACTCATGGGCTAAAAAGCGTCGCCACGAAGCACGGCATCGCTCTGCAAACAACGGTGCGAGGCTCGATGTTTGGCTTTTTCTTTACCGCAAGCGAGGTTAAAAACTATGACGATGCGTTAAAAAGCGACGTCAAACTTTACGCCAAATTTCACGCCAAAATGCTTGAAAAAGGCGTCTATCTAGCGCCTAGCCAGTTTGAGACGGGCTTTATCTGCGACGCGATGAGCGAGGAGGATATCAAATTTGCCATTAAAGCCGCAGACGAGAGCTTTGCCGAGATAGTCGCGCAAGACGCGAGCGAAAACGAAGAAATGCGCGAGGTAAAAGCAAGGATCGCCGATCTAGAAGAGCGTCTAAAAGAGGCCAGAAAAGAGCGCGAAGCGATACAAGAGCGCATGAAAAACAGTTGGGGATTTGCCTAATGGCGAAGATAAATTTAGGCGACGTCATAAAAGGCGCCGAGCAGCTAAGTCTGGGCGTTTCTATCGTCGTAGCGCTTGCTATCGGGGCCGGGTTTGGCTACTGGATGATGAAGGAAACCGGCTGGACGTGGACGCTGTTTGCGGGCATTGCAGTCGGTATCGCCGCAGCCGGCCTAAACATCAAAAAGGCCTACGATGCGCAGATAAAAAGTCTCGACGAACTAAAAGATAAAGGTAAATTTAAACCCGCGAAAGACGATGACGAGGACGATGAGTGAATTTTAAGCTCCTTGCCGTTTACGGCGCGTTTGAGGCTTTGCTTTTGCTGGGCTCGGCGGTATTTGGCCGCGCGTGGTTTTACAGCTCGCAGGTCGCGTTTGCAGGCTCGCTTTTGGTACTGGCCGCGACCTTTAGAGCCTACAAAAAACGCGTAGAAAACGGTGTGCGAGACTATGATGCCTGCTCGGATGACGACATAGACGAGTGGGGCGAAAATCACGAGGAGTTTCCCGATCGCCCCACTGAGGCTAAATTTGACGGGCATGACTCGCACCGCGAAGATGCTAAACGCTTGGATGCGTCAAATTTAGAGGACTACGCAAAAACGGACGCGAATTTTGACCAAGCGGCGGAGTTAAATTTAAGCGGCGAAAACGTGCTGGTTAAATTTGACGCGGCAACAGGACAAAACAAAGCCGCGCAGGGCAAATTTGACGAGCAAAATTTAAGCGGCACAAGCCAAAATAGCGGGTCAAATTTGAGCGCGGCAAGCGAGTCAAATTTGAGCGAATCAAATCAAGATAGCGAAGCCAAGCCATCAAAAAAGCAAAATTTTGCGCGTAATTTAAAGCAAAATTCGTCCAACTATTTTACCGCATTCGTGCCGTTTCGGCTGATCGCGTATGCGGTTTTGGTCGTCGGATTTTTAGCGCTAAAAAGGCACGGCAACCTCGATATCGCAGCGTTTTTGATCGCGCTTGCGGCGATGCCTGCGGGCGCTTTGATATATGGAGTAAAAAGCAATGAGAAATAGCTCGATAATAACGATCAGATCGATGTTTGCACTATTTGTGGGGATGGCGTTTTTGTTTGTTGGAAACGGCCTCATCATCAGCTCTGCCGGCGTCGAGCTAAAAAAAATGGGCGCAGGCGAGCTAGAGACGGGATTTGTTATCGCGGTATTTTTCGTTGGAGCTATGGCGGCTACGATATTTTCGCATAAAATCGTCTCAAAAGTCGGTCACATAAGGAGCTTTGGGATATTTGCGTCGCTTTTTGGCATCGCGGCGATGTTTCACGATCTTAGCCAAAACCTCTACTTTTGGGCGTTTTTGCGCGGATGTTTAGGATTTTGCTACTACTCGATCTTGATGATAATCGAAAGCTGGCTCAACGCGCGTGCCAGAAACGAAGTGCGCTCGCGAGTACTGGCCTTTTACGAGATCACGTTTTACGTATGTTTTGGGCTGGGCATCCTCGTGCTATCGCTAAATTTATCCACTTCTCACGTACTTTTGCTTAGCGCGGCGTTTATTTTGTTTTCGAGTATTCCTTTAAATTTGATCCGTATCAAAGAGCCGCCGATCCCCGAAAAAAAGAGCGTCTCGATCCCGAGAGTATTTGCGCTCGTGCCTTTGGCGCTCATCACCAGCATCGTCGCCGGCATCCTTATAAACGGCTTTTTTACGATGGCTAGCGTTTATATCCTGCTGCAAGGATACGGTGCGAGAGAGGTTTCGTTTTTTATGACCGTCGCGATGGCGGGCGGCTTTATCGCCCACTCTCTAATCGGCGGTTTTTCGGATAAATTCGGCCGCCGTCCCGCGATAATGTGCTGCGCGGGCGTGTCGCTGTGTGCGGCTATTTGTTTTTTGGCGCTTAAGCCCTCTATCTACGCGCAGTACGTTTTGTCGTTTTTTCTAGGCTCGGGCGCTTTTTGCCTCTACGCGTTATCGCTTGCTCGTGCCAACGACGTTTTAAAGCACAAAAACCAAGGCATCGAAGTAGGGCGCGCCGTACTTTTTAGTTACTCTTTCGGCTCGCTTCTTTCGTCCGTGATAATGGGCGCTAGCATGCAAATTTTAGGCTTTGACGGCTTTATGTGGGTTTACGTGGCGTTGCTTGCGTTTCTTATCGCGTTTTGCCTCACGCAAAAGACCGTTCCGCTTGAAAGCAGAAGCGACTTTGAACATAGTCCGGGCACGATGGCAAATAGCTAATGAAAATCTCAAATTTGACGATATAGCCGTATGGAATCAGTAAGTAACTCAGTAAGTTCGCAAATCGCGACCCAGGCCGCAGTCAGCGGCGCTCTGCCTAAAACGGGCGGCGCAAACGCCGGACAAACGGGGCAGGCAGGCGAAACTAAAAATCTTTTTAAAAATCAGCCAGCACCCTCGCAAAATTTGGACTCCGAGGCCGCGGATAACGCCGTAAAGGATCTAGATAAACTCGTAAATAAGCTTTTAAACGAGCTAAAATCAAGCCCGACTCAGGCCAAAGAGCTAGCCGCTCAGGCAAAAAATCTACAGCTCTCGCCAAATCTCGCAAAAGATATGAAAAGCCTCGTCGCACTTGCCGAAAACGAGCCTGATCTAAAGGAATTTGCACTCAAGCTAAAAGAGTTTTTAAAGCCCGTTGCCGATCTAAAAAACGCGCCGCTAAACGAGCAGATAAAAAGCTCTGGCATCATGCTGGAGGCAAATTTAAAAGACGCACTAAACGGCAAATTTAACCTACCCAGCGCGATAAATAAGCTGTTTGGCGACATAAAAAATCTCTCGAATCATCAGCTTTTGGAGCAAATTTCAGCCTTGGCTAAGGATGATAGCCTAAGCACGAACGAGAGCTTTGCGAGGCTTGATCAAATTTTACAAAACGCTAAAACCGCTGCCAAAGATACTCTGGCTAGCTCACCTTTTAAACAGCTTTTTGAGACCTCTGACAAGCTAGAAAACGCAGCTAAATTTATGGATAAGCAAGCAAACGCCATGAGCGGAAACGGACTAAGCCTAAACGAAAAAACTCTAAACGCCGAGCTAAACAAAGTCTCGCAGCTGCTGGCAAACGCGGGCGAAAAAATGCAAAATTTAAACAGCGAAAAGCTAGGTCAAAACAGGGGTTTTGCTTTAAATTTCGCCGAGCTAAAAAGCGCGATAAAAGATCTAACGGACGAGCTTGGCGCGCTTGCGGCCTCGCAGGATAAATTTAACGATTTTGCGCAAAAAATCGTCCGAGACGGCGCGGAAGGAAGCGAGGGTGCAACGCTGCAAGATAAGCTGCAAAATGCGGCTAGAAAGTTAAATTTCGCCCTGCAAATCGCAGATAAAGCGGGCTTTGAAGCAAAAAATAACCTCGATGAAGTCGGCAAGCTAATCAAGCAGCAAAATATCGCTCGCGGCGAGCTTAGCGCAGTGACTCCAAAAAGCGCCGAAGAGACGGCAAAGGTGTTACAAAACGACGTAAAAAGCGCGCTTTTAAACATGCAGTCAAAGTCTCCGGACGCTAGCCCCGTAAAAGACGCTGCCTCAAAACTACTAGCTCAAATCGAGATGCATCAACTAGCCTCCGCGGTCGCGGGCGGCGTGCAGACCTATCTGCCATACGTCTGGGAGGGCGTAGAGGGCGGAAATATCAGGTTTAAGCAAGGCAAAAAGCAAAAACACTACGCGCAAATTGACCTAAATTTTCAAAATTTCGGCCAAATCAACATCATGGTGGCGCTCAGCGAAAACAAATACATCGACCTTGCGATCGCGACGCAAAAAGAGGAGTTTAAGGATCTGATTTTAAGCGGCGCAAAGGAGCTAAAAAGGGCTATCGGCGAGCAGGGGCTGATAGTGTCGAATTTTAGCCTAAAAACTATGCCTAAACTGCGTCTTAGCGGCATTTACGGCGGTCTGGATAAGCTTGATATGGGCTTTGATAAAAAGGCGTAAATTTGGCGAAAGTGCAAAAAACTAAAAAAGCCGTGGCTCTTGGCTACAACCGTCAAAAGGATAATGCCCCAAAAGTGCTGGCGACTGGTTCTGGCGAAGTGGCGAAAAATATCATAAACCTAGCCAAATCCCACGATATCCCGATCAAAGAGGATGCCGATCTGGTCGAGGTTCTAAGTAAGGTAGATCTAAACGAGGAAGTCCCGCCAAATCTCTATAAAGCGGTCGCGGAAATCTTTAGCTTTTTATATCAAATGACGAATAAAAAATAGGACGTTTGTCGTAAAAGCAAGGCGAGAGCAGGCCGTTTTCAAGCGAAATTTGAGTGCGAACGGAAATTTAAATGAAAAAGACGGTTGGAATAATGCTAATTTTAGCCTTGCCTTTGTTGATCTTATTATCGGCTCTAGTTTTTGCTAGCGGTAATGCGTCAAAAGTCGCAAACTACCCAAAACACGCGCTAGAAAAAGCGGTAACGCACGATAAAAAAGAATCTCATCCAAAAAAGATAAAACCGTCAATCATAAAGTAAAATTTGACGGAAATCTCGCGGCCAAACGCTGTAAATAAATGCGTCAAATTTAAGCATAAATGCCGCGTTTAAAACCACTAATCTTGTCGCAAAAATTTGACGATTTTCGCACCGTTTAGACAACCTCTAAAATCTCACTCAAATTTGACCACAGCGTTTAGTTAGCGTAAAATTATTTGCATTATTTTATGTATTCTGCCTTATAGCTAAATTTAATATAAATAAAGATACAATAGCCGTAAAATTAACTCAAAAAACGGAATAAATTTGAAACAAAAATTGGTCTTAGTCGGCGCCTCGACGGGCGGTCCGGGACATTTAAAAAGGCTTTTTAAGGGGCTTGATCTAAACGGAGCTAGCGTTGTTATCGCGCAGCATATGAGCCTGGCTTTTATCCCGAGTTTTATCTCGCAGTTTGACAAGGAGTGCGCGGCGGAGGTAGTTATGCTGGGCGCGCCTGTGCAGCTAAAAAGCGCGATATATATCTGCGAGAAAAACTCCGAGATAATCTCCGCTAGCCCCCTAATGGCGGGCATGTGTTCACCCATGAAAGAGACCAC
>NZ_CALKTQ010000299.1 GCF_937997465.1 uncultured Campylobacter sp.
TATTTACGACATCGAATTTAACAAAAATATCAAAAACGACAAATTTAAAACGCTGTTAGAAAATCTAAATTTGATCGCAAAAAGAGTAGGTGTAAAATCCATCGTGAGATTTGTGGAGGACGACGAGTTTTACAACATCGCGGAGCGCTATCAGACCGACTTCGCACAGGGCTTTTTCATAGAGAAGCCAAAAGAAATTTAAAGGAAAAAAATGCAAGAAAATGAGGTCGTAGAGCCAAAATACGGCGAGAAAATAATAAGCGAATTTGACGTAGAAAAAGACCTGGAAATCTGGGAAAACAAGCACGAGCGCGATTATAAGATCAAAATCACGTTGCCGGAGTTTTGCTGCCTATGCCCGCGCTCTGGTTATCCTGATTTTGCGACGATATATCTTGAGTACGTGCCTGCTAAATTCGTCGTCGAGCTAAAAGCGATCAAACTCTACATCAATAGCTTCATGACGCGCAACATCAGCCACGAAGATAGCATAAACGAAATTTACGACGTTTTAGAGCGAAAGCTAGCGCCAAAATGGATGAAGATCACGGGCGACTTTAACCCGCGCGGCAACGTCCATACGGTGATCGAAATTTGCTCTGACGAGATAATCAAAAAAACGCAAGAACAAAGCTTTGAAGCACCTAAATTTGAGAAATTTTCGCGAGATAGCGAGCGTAGTTTTGATAGAGGCGGTTACGGCGGACGCGAGTCTAAATTTAGCAAAGACGGCTCTCGCGGTAAGAGTTTCGGAGCCGATAGAAGAGATACAAAAAGCGGCGATAGAAAACCTCGCGCGAGTGTGAGTAAAGATAAATTTGACGATAAACCGCGAAGATCGGGCAGCAAAGACGGCTTTAAAAAGCCTGAATTCGCCGGCGAAAAACGCGCTAGAGTCGTGAAAAAATCATCGGAAGATAAATGATAAGCGCGCAGCTCATCGAACACATCTTTAAGGCTGCGTCCATCTCGCGCTGGAACGACTATCCCAAGATGACGAATTTAGTCGAGCTTGATAAGCAAGCGCACAAATTTATCATCGCGTATTTCATCGCAAAGCTCGAGCACGGCGCCGATATGAACTACATTATCGAGGCCGGTATTTTCGAGTTTCTCGCGCGAGTCGTGGTCACGGATATACGCCCAGATGTGTTTCATCAGATGCAAAAAACCAAAAACGAACAGATCAACGCCTGGGTGTTAACGATCCTAGAAGGGCTCGTAAAGGACGTCGAGGGTGGTAAATTCTTAGAGCGGATGCGCCGCTATCTCACGCATAAAGACAAGGCTCACGCTAAAGAGCGCCTGATCCTAAAGGCCGCTAGCTACCTCGCGACGCGCTGGGAGTTTTCGATCGTTTATCAAACGAGCAAATTTTTAAGCGACATAGACGAGCTAAAAGCGCGCGTGGAGGAGGAGCTGGAGGATTATTACGAGCTAATAGGCGTGCGCAAAATCGTGATGAATCAAAAGCTGGCAAAGCTAGTAGATCTGGCCGGCAGACTGCGCTTTCAAAAGCGCTGGGCGCAGACGCCGCGCATCCCTGAAACGGCAGTTCTAGGCCACATGCTAGTCGTGGCGATTTTGAGTTATTTTTACTCGCTTGAGGTTAAGGCCTGCAAAACGAGGCTAGAAAATAACTTCTTTTGCGCACTTTTTCACGATCTGCCAGAGTCGCTAACGCGCGATATCATTAGCCCCGTAAAATACGGTATCGAAGGGCTAAACGAGATAATCAGCGAGTACGAAATGCGCCTGATAGACGAGAAAATTTTGCCTTTCGTGCCTGAAATTTTTAGAGACGAGTTTAGTTATATCCTCGGAATCCGTATGGAAGAGGGCAAATTTATCAAAAACGAGTTTGAAAACAGGATCTGCGAGAAAAAGCCTCTGCATCACGAGGGCACGATGGAGAACGTAAACGAGGATAAATTTAACGCCATCGACGGCAAAGCACTTAAATTTTGTGACAAGCTCGCTGCTTTTTTCGAGGCTGGTATCTCGATCAGCTACGGCGTAAAGTCAAACGAACTAACCGAAGGCTTTAATAATATGGATAAATTTTTTCAGAAAAATCAGAGCTTGGACGGAGTGAATTTCTCAAAAATCTGTGATGACTTTAAGGAGCATTTTTCGCTTTTACAGGTTTAAAAACCCTCCCTCAGATGACTGCGGCACACGCCTAGCCTAAGTGCTCTGCTGTGTTCCCACCCTGAAGCGGTGCTTAGAAGAGACATTGCACAGGTCTAAGAAAGGGCAAGAGCGATTTTACTCAAATTTTACTTAAATATATTTTAGGCGGCAGCATGGGATTTGATATAAAATGTAAATTTTTGTCGTTGTTTAGGGAGTTTTTGGTCTATCACCACCGCTCGCTGGAGTTTCGCGCGAAGATCTTCGCGGCTATCATCTCAGCCAAGCTCAATCCCGAAGAGGACGATTTTGCAAATTTATACGACATATCAAGCGAAATTTACGGCAGTGACGAGAACCGCAAACGCGTACTTATCGAAACTACCAGAGAGTATGTTTCCCGCATCAAACGCAAAGACCCGATGACGCTTGATAGCTTGCTCTTAGCGATCGATCAGGCCATCAGAGCAAACAAAAACTACGCGCTAAAGATCGACTTCGAGCATCTGCGCAGGCTCATAGACGCCGACGAACACGAAGGTCTCGTGCAGCAGCGCGTGTATGATTTTTTACTATATGAGGTAAAAACCTACGCGCCAAACAGATAAAACCTCAAATTTGAAGCTCAAATTTTGCCTATTTTTACTGCTCTTTAGCGGTGTTTTTTATGTGGCTTTTTATTATGGATTTGATTTTTTGGGAGGCGATGCGCTTGATGACGGCATTTATAAAGGGTCGGCATGCCTGAGGCCGGTAGCGCAACCGACATAAATTTTACCGTCAAAAAAGCCGGTATCTACGAGATAAGTTTCATCTACGCACAAGATCCGCAAAAGCAAAAAGAGGAAGAAAAGCTCAGCGAGGAGGCCTTCCCGGGATACGGCAGCGATGCATTTACGAAGTGGTTTTGCGAGAGGTCTATAGCTGCTAAGCTGGCTGGATACTACGGTTATACGGCGCAGGGCGTCCCTGAGCCAATTGGCACGAGTGAAGAGGAAAAAGCGGCCTGTACTGGCGAAAAAATATTGCTAAAAGTAGTGCTAAAATCCATACAAAACCGCAAAATAAGCTACGCAAAAGGTGGCGAAATAAACGAGCTAAAGCAAAATTTGAGCGCCATAACCGAAACGTTTGATCTGTCAAAATACGGTGAGACTTCATGGTGCAGCGTGCAAAACGGAGGCTTTGCTCACGATAAAGTTTTGCTCCGCGCAGAGCTCGAAAAAGGCGAATATAGCGTAAAAGTGCAGGCTCTAAGCGACGTGTTCGAGCTAAAAAAGATCGTGACCTTTATTAAAATTAGCAAATATCATAACTGGAAATAAAAATTTACCGTCTTGCAAGTCAAATTTGACTAAGTTTACTAAAAATTTCTAAGCCCTATTTCCAAATTTGAACGGACCAAATTTGGATCAAATTTAGCCTTCGCCTGCGCTAAATTTCCAAAATTTTCGCCCGTGTCGAGGAAATTTTGCAGATAATAAACGCCTCTGTATCCGTGCTCGTATAAAATCTCGCTCATCGCCGAGATATCGTCCTCGTCTAGCAAGTCCGCATGCACCGTCGTTCTAACCTCAAATTTAAGGTCGGTTTGCAGCAAAAACTCAAGTGTTTGCAAGAAATTTTTATACAAATTTGAGCCGGTAACCTTTAGAAATTTCTCCTTCGGCGCTTTAAAATCAAGCGCGATATAGTCGATCAAATTTAACGAGATAGCCTGCCCAAGCGCGGTCAAATTTGAGCCGTTGGTATCGACTTTGAGTGAAAATCCGCGAGACTTTACCTCGCTAGCTAGCGGCAAAAACGCGGGGCTAAGCGTGCATTCGCCGCCGCTAAAAACCACTCCACTAAGCTTGCCTTTGCGCTTGTCTAAAAATTTGATAAACTCAGCACGGCTGATCTGTCCGGCGCCCGTGACGATAGAGACGTTGTAACAGTAGGCGCAGCGCATGTTGCAGCCCGCAAACCACGCTATACAGGCCGTTTTGTCGGGGTAGTCGAGAGTCGTAAAGGGGGTGAGCGAGTAAAGCGGAAAATCAGCGTCTTTCACGTTTTACTCGCAAGATTTTAGCGGGATTTTGGCTCGCAAAATTTGACGCGCTCTTTGTGCTCGCCTTTTTTGCCGAGGTTAAAGCTCTCTACCGGGCGGTGGTAGCCCATTACGCGGGTGTAGACGACGCATTTCGTGCGCTTTGCCTCAAGCGAAGCTAGGATTTCTTTGTCGCTCATTTGTCACTCCTTGATAATTGATGTCAAATAGTATAGCACTTTGTAGATAACTACCGTCTTAAATTTCTCGGCACGTCTTTGTTTTTCAGCCATTGTTAAAAGTATGGTAATATCCACGTTACGATTAAATTTAAAACAAAGGAAAAATATGACAAAAGTCAAATTTCACGGCGCAGACGTCGCGCTAAAAGGCGAAGAGGTATTTGTAGGTTCGTATGCGCCCGAAGTCACGCTCGTCGGGCAGGATCTAGGCGAGTTTAAGGTCGGCGGCAACAACGGCATCGAGATATTAGTCGCAGTTCCGTCGCTAGATACGGGCGTTTGCGCGACTGAGACGCGTAAATTTAACGAAAAAATGGCCGCCAAAGCGGCGATCAAACTAAGCGTGATTTCTATGGATCTGCCGTTTGCGATGGGAAGATTTTGCTCTACGGAGGGGATTAAAAATTTAAAAGTAGGCAGCGACTTTAGAGCTAGAGAGTTCGGTGAAAAATACGGCGTAATCATCGGCGAAGGGCCGCTTGCGGGGCTTTTAGCTAGAGCCGTTTTCGTCATCAAAGACGGCGTCATCATCCACAAACAAATCGTCCCAGAGATCGCGGACGAGCCGAACTACGACGCGGTATTTGACGCGATAAAATCAAGCGGAGGCTGCGGCTGCGGGTGCATGTGAGCCGCTAAATTTAAAGGCCGCGAGAGCGGTCTTTTCTGCAAAAATTATCAAATTTTTACACCTAAATTTGCTTCTCATCTTTTAATATAACGATATCAAATTTTAACTAATATCCATAAAATTAAAATTATTTTTGCCAGTGCCTGTGAATTAACGGTGTAGAGAGTTTGGTAAAACCAAATATAGAAAAAGCGAGCCACGCTTAAATTTGCTTGGATTTTATGGCAAATTTAAGCACTCACCAGTAAAATTTAATCTAAATTTTACTGACACCCCTCGCACTCGATCGAGCGATCGGCGACATTGTTTAGCTTTTCGCTATCTGGGCTTTCGGAGCGTAGATAGTAGGTCGATTTTAGTCCCATCTCCCACGCGAGCGTATAAATTTCGC
>NZ_CALKTQ010000300.1 GCF_937997465.1 uncultured Campylobacter sp.
GTCGTTATCATCGCAAACTCCATGTTTTACGCCGTGCCGCGCGAGGCTTTTGGCGACGGCGGGGCGGAGTTTTTAAGCGAGATAAAAAAGCGCGCGGGACTAGACGCGCAAAATCAAATTTAGGATTTAAAATGAGCGAATTTGACGAGCTAAATTTACACGAGCCGTTTTTAAAAGGGCTGCGAAATCTAGTAAGCGGCAACCAAGCTAAGCCTGAGGACTTGGTAGAAATTTCGCACGAAATTTTTGATTTTGAAGCGACGGCGACCGTGACGTGGGAGTTTTACGGCAAGCGCGAAGAGAGCAAAATCGCTGGCGGCACAAAGGAGCAGATACATTTCGGCGACGATATGCGCGGCTACGAAAATCACGCCAGAGAGTGCTTGCTGCAGGCTAGAGACAGCGCCGATTTGCGCGAGATTTTACTCACCGAGCTACGCCAAGACGCAAAAGAGGCCGTCGCAAAATCAGGCGGCGCGGTTAGGTATTACGATTTTAAGCCATTTAGCATGAGCGAGCGTTGCGACGAGTGCGGAGGGGACGGGCAGACGAGATGCGGCGAGTGCGGCGGACGAGGCAAAAAAACCTGCTCCAGCTGCGGCGGACGCGGACGACAAAGCTGCTCTACGTGCGGAGGCAGCGGCGGCGTGAACCGCCCTCACACCCAGTATAACTCAGACGGTAGCACCTACGTGACGTATCGCTACGAGAGCTGTTCATCATGCGGCGGTAGCGGCTCAAATACCTGCTACGGCTGCTCGGGATCTGGCACGGTTAGGTGCGGCGGATGTGGGGGATCAGGCTACGTGCAGTGCGCCCAGTGCAGCGGACACGGATACTTTACCACAGTAGCAAACATCGGCGCCTACGCAAAACCAAGCGTAAATTTACGAATAAAATCGCGCGCCTACGCCGACGAGCTTTTGGACTTTTTATGCGCTCACACCTGCAAATTTATCTCGCAAACCATACCGTTTTATCAAGACGAAGAGAATGGCGACGAGAGCTCGCACCTGTTTTCTTACGTGGGTTCTAGCGCGATAACGAGGCTAAATTTTATCCTGCTAGGCAAGGAGTACGAGGCGGTGGGCTTTAGCAACCCGCCCTATGCATTTATCAGGCCGCCCTTTTTCGATGATCTTTTTGCAGACGAGATTTCTATGCTAGAAAAGATCGACGCCGACGGCAAGATAACTAGGCGCGAGGCGTTTAAATTTTTCACGCGCTACTGCTCGCAGCCAGCTCTAGACTCCGCGCTAAAGCGTATCGCTAAAACGGACGGCGCGCAAACAGAGGCCGCAAACGCCGTGATAGAGGCCTGCGAAGGCTACGTCTCAAGGGGCGCGGCTAAAAAGCTAGGCGATACGATGAAAAAATGCCTGGATAAAATCTCTCCTGTTTACTCGCCTGCGGTTTGGTTCGGGCTGGGCTCGGTGTTTTGGCTGATTGCGCTAGTTTTTACGGCGGGATTTTTAGGCGAAAATTTAGCCGACCGCTACATCATGGCACCTATTTATACGCTTATATTTTTGGCCGTTTGCGCGGGCTCGGCTTGGTGCGTCTTGGCACCTCTTAGCGCGCTGGTTACGCTGATCCGCCGTAGTGCCGTGCCTAAAGAGTACCGCCAAAGCATGCGAAACAAAGAGGCTTTTGCTCTGTTTTTTAAAATTTTAGCGGGCTTTGGAGCCCTCGGCGCGATCTACGGCGCGATATCGAGCTTCGGTTACGCTCCGACTCTTATGCAGCTTGACGAGCGGTTTGAGGCGTCGCGTAGCCTGGAGGCCAAATTTCGCGAGATGACGGCTAAATTTGATGGCTCTAGCGACCAAGAGCGCGAAGCAAACTCCACCGCTGCAGCTAAAACCGCTCCACAGATCACGCAAAAAGAGAAAATTTTATACGTGCAAAAAGCTATCGGCGTCAAGGCCGACGGCATCATGGGAGCGCGCACTCTCAAAAAGGCGCAGGAGTTTTTGGACGCAAATTTGACGAACGCGGATGAAATTTACGAAGCCGTAAAAGCAAAAGAATCAAGCCGCGCAAAGTGATTGATTATAACTCATTTTAGGAGGATAAAATGCCGAAAATCAACTGGGACGGAAGGTCTGCGGGAAACGGCACTTGGGTATATGAGGGCAACGAGCTAAAGCCCAAATACGGCGCAACCACGCACAATACCTTTGAATTTGACGGCGGGGTGCTAAAGCCCAAAACTGGAGCCAACTCCTCTAACACATTTGAGTTTGACGGCAAAAAAATAAAGCCCAAATACGGCGCAAACTCAAGCAACACTTGGGTGATACAAGGCAACGTCGTCAAGCCCGATTTTGGTTCAAACTCGAGCAACACCTACGACATAAACGGAGCCCCCATTGCCGTCATAATAGGGCAAGTATGCCTAAAACTGTGGTAGCGGGGGCAAGATATGAGCCGTTTGTTTTAAAAATTACGGTTTTGGCGCACGGCGCGGTAAATTTGACTCGGCTTAAATTTAGCGCTCAATTTTAGCGCCCGCCGCAAACTAAAATTTAAAACAGATCCGCGTTTTTGTCGCTATTCCAGACGTACTCCATCGCCCGAGCGATACGCTGCGCCAGTTTGTTTATCATTTTTACTTGCTTTTTGGATGGATTTTACGCGAATTTTGGTTAAATTTCGTCTTAAATTTTATAGTGGACTTTTGATTTGAATTTTAAAAGCAAGTTTTTGATATAAATCATCAAAATTTTACGCTAATTATGATAACATTTCCCAAAAATAAAGGAGAAAAGATGAGTCATAATCACGAGACCGTATCTAAACAAAAACATCCGACCAGCAAGCTAGTTCGCATCTGCGACGCCATTGCCGTGATGTTTTACCTTGTTATCGTGGGCGGATTTTACCTCTACATCGGCCGCAACGTCGGCGTGCAATACGACTACTACGAAAAGCCTTTTGTTTTTTGCTTACCTTACGTCATCTGGTTTGCGACGACGCTAGCGATGATTTACGTTTCCTTGGTGCGCGAAAAGCTTAAAACGCTCTAAATGGCGATAAGTCTGTCGCCCAAAACCGCTAAATTTATAAAATTTGCGATTTTTGGCAATAAAATTTGCATTGTTTTGGATTATTTGCTTTTTTGCCGTAAATTGGAAATTTTCCGACTATCAGACTAAATTTGCTCTTTTTATACCCGTGCTTTTGAACGGCTAATTTTGTAAATTCGTTTTTCACGCATCTTTCAGACACGGTGCCTCGAAATTTAACTAGGCTTATATTTGACCGTCAAATTTTAGCAACCGCCGCAAGCTAAATTTTAAAATAGATCCGCGTTTTTGTCGCTATTGTAGACATACTCCATCGTCACGGCGATCCTCTGCGCCTCGTCCAGCCCGTGCATATCGGCGATAAAACCCAGAGCCGCGTCGATACCCGCGCTCACGCCCGAGCCGGTGTAAAATTTCCCGCTAACGCACCACCTAGCAGCACGCACCCAGCGTACGCTAGGAGCCTCCGAGGTCGCCCACTGCCATGACAGCTTGTTACTTGTGGCCTCCACGCCGTCCAAAAGCCCTGTTTTAGCTAGCAAAACCGAGCCCGTGCATACCGCGATCACGTACTCGTGTCTGCGCGATAGCTCGCCTAGAGCCGCGATAAACTCGCCATCATGCGCAAGCTCCCTAGCCGCAAAACCGCCCGGCACTAGCAAGACGTCAAATTTGGCGATCTCGCTTAGCTTTCGCGTCCAAATTTTAGCACTCGTACTGCCGCCGACAAGTCCGCCAGTAGCCGAGAAATACTCTATCTCGTAGCACTTTCGCCCGTCATCCAGCGCCCTAGATAGCGCCTCGGCGGGTCCTAGCGCGTCCATCGTCGTAAACCCCTCGTAAAGCAAAACATTCACCGCCTTCATCGCGATCCTTTGTCAAATTTAGTTTCAAATTTAGCCCAAATTTGATTACGAGCGGCTAAAATTTAATGAGATTTTTCGCATTTGCGAGGTAAAATTACAAAATCATTTTAAATCAAATTTTTAAGGAAAGACGATGCTAAGCGACAGAGAAATAGAAGCGAGCGCAAAACCGCAAAATATCGTAAAAATCGGTGCAAAACTGGGGCTAGGCGAGGAGGTGCTAGATACCTTCGGCAAGCTAAAAGCCAAGATCGAACCGCGCCTAGGTAGCGCACCCAGCGCAAACCTCATCCTAGTTACCGCGACTAACCCGACACCGTACGGAGAGGGCAAAACGACCGTAACCGTGGGGCTATCTGACGGCTTAGCACGTATCGGTAAACGCGTGTGTGCCGCGCTTAGAGAGCCGAGCCTGGGGCCGGTTTTTGGTATAAAAGGCGGAGCGACTGGCGGCGGATACTCGCAGGTGACGCCTAGCGAGGATATCAACCTGCACTTTAACGGCGACTTTCACGCTATCACCTCGGCAAATAACCTCATCGCTGCGATGCTAGATAACCACATCCACCACGGCAACGCCCTAAATATCGACCCTGCGCGCGTTGTTTTCAAACGCTGCATGGATATGAACGACCGCTCGCTAAGAGAGATCGAGATAGGTCTTGAAAAGAGCAATAAATTTACGCGAAAGGATGGATTCGTCATCACCGCCGCTAGCGAAATAATGGCAATCCTGTGCCTCGCGACCGATCTAAAAAATCTAAAAGAACGCGTCGAGAACATCGTCGTCGCCTACGATAAAGAGGGCGACCTCGTGCGCGCAAAATCCCTAAACTGCGCCGACGCCGTCTGCGTCCTGCTAAAAGAGGCGATAAAACCAAACCTCGTGCAAACGCTTGAGGGCACGCCCGTGCTCATCCACGGCGGACCGTTTGCAAATATCGCGCACGGCTGCAACAGCGTGATAGCAACCAAAACTGCTCTAAATTTAGCCGACTACGTCGTGACCGAGGCGGGTTTTGGCGCTGAACTAGGAGCGCAAAAGTTCCTCGATATCAAGTGCCGCACCGCAGGACTTGCGCCAAAATGCGTCGTACTAGTAAGCACTATCCGCTCGCTAAAATATAACGGCGGATGCGATAAAGACGGCATCTCACAGCCAAATTTGGACGCGCTAAAGCTAGGCGGCGAAAACCTAAAAGCCCACATAGAAAATCTAAAAAATTTCAACCAAAACGTCATCGTCGCGCTAAATAAATTC
>NZ_CALKTQ010000301.1 GCF_937997465.1 uncultured Campylobacter sp.
TTAAGATTTTTTGAAATTTGAGGGCTAGAAAAATGAATACGAAACCGACGAAACGAAGCGCCGAGAGAAAAGAGAAATTCATCCAAGCCGGACTTGAAATTTTCCTCGAAAACGGCTACGAAAACACGAGTTTAACGGATATCATCAAAAAAAGCGGCGGGTCGCTGGCGAGCATCTACAAATTTTTTGAAAATAAAGAAGGACTTTTTCGCGCTATCGTAGAGCGTGGATTTGACGACTTTAGGACGCAAATAGACGAGAAAATAGATCTAAATTTATCGCATAAGCTGGATGATTTTTTAACCAAATTCGCGATGATATTTTTCGACATCATCTGCGAAAAGAAAACCACGCTAATCTCAAGAGTAATGATGAGCGAAGGCGCGAAAAATGACGGCCTTTTAGGTAAAGAATTTTTGGATCAAATTTTAAGCAAAATCGATAAAATTTTAATCGATTTTTTTGAGCGCGAAGACATAAGAGTCCAACTAAATCCATGTATCTCTCCTTACGTCGCGGCCAAGGCGTTTGCCGCAGTCGTCAGAGAGCCTTATCATTATAATGCTGTTTTGCTAAACGAGGACATAATGCTAAGTGCAGAAGAGCGCGAAGAGCACGTAAAAACACGCATAGATATGTTTTTACACGGCGTAAAAAAACGCTAAATTCTACTCTCTAAAATTTGACTTTTCGTATAAATAAGAGTAAAATAGCCGACTTTATTTGTAACAAATATTACATACCAAATTTTTGTATAATATCCCAAAAAATTAAAGGCAAATTTATGAGAAATTTTAAAAATATCTCTGTTTTGTTATTGGCGTCGCTGCTTTTTACGGCATGCTTTGATGGTAACGATAAAAAAAGCGCGGCTGCAGCCGGACAACAACGGCAAATGCCGCCGTCAAAGGTCGATGTATTCGTAGCTAAAAAATCAGATGTGCCGATCAGCTTTGACTACACCGCGACCCTAACTAGCCAGCAAGACGTAATCGTCTATCCAAAAGTAAGCGGCACGATAACCAAGCAGTTTTTTAAACCCGGCGACAACGTAAAAGCCGGCGACAAGCTGTTTTTGATAGATCCGGAAAAATACCAAGCCAGCTACGACGCGCTTGAGGCTTCTATCGGCGTAGCAAACGCAAATTTAAAAAATGCTCAGACCGAATTTAACAGAATTTCAAATTTATATAAGAAAAACGCCGTTTCGCAAAAAGAGTACGACGCGGCCGTTTCGGCGCTCGAGATCGCAAACGCAAATTTACTAAGCGCTAGAGCAAACGCTAAAAACGCCAAAATAGACCTAGGCTACACGAGTATCGCCGCGCCTTTTGACGGCGTTTTGGGCGATAACCTAGTAGACGTGGGCTCGCTAGTCGTAGCAAACACGACCCAGCTCGTGCGCCTAACCAAAATCAACCCGATCGAGGCGCACTTTCATATCTCCGACGTAGATAATCTAAACCGCGTCAAAATGCAAGAAAGCGGCCTCTGGGCGCAAACAAACTCGGACGCCGTGCTTAAAGTCGGCCCGGGAGAATTTAACGGCAAGGTAAATTTCATCGATAACGTCGTAAATACTAACATGGGCACCATTTTAGCCAAGGCCGAATTTAACAACGACGAAGGTAAGCTGCTACCTGGCATGTTCGGCCACGTGACGATGGGCGGATTTTACCAAAAAGACGGTTTTAAAATCCCTCAAGTAGCGCTCCAGCAAACCGACGTCAAGACCTACGTGCTAGTCGTAGAGGACGGTAAAGTAGCCTCCAAGGACGTAAAAATCACCTACCAAACCAAAGACGCCGCAGTCGTTAGCGAAGGGCTAAACGAAAATGATAAAATCATCTTAAACAACTTCCTAAAAATCGGCGTAGGCGCGCCCGTCGAGATAGATAAAGACCTAACCGAAAGCTTTGGTAAGGGCGTAAATTTAGAGCCTAAGGCCGAGCAAGAAAAGGCCAAGTGATGTTTTCTAAATTTTTTATTGACCGCCCGATATTTGCCACCGTCGTATCTATCATCATAGTTATCGCGGGCGCGATGGCGATAAAAGGGCTTCCTATCGAGGAGTATCCTAAGCTAACTCCGCCTCAAATTTCCGTTAGCGCCGTCTATACGGGCGCCGACGCTCAAACCATCTCCGACTCCGTAGCCAGCGCGATCGAGGATCAGATAAACGGCGTAGAAAACATGCTCTATATGCAAAGCACCTCAAGCTCGAGCGGCTCGCTAAATATCAACGTTTATTTTAAAATCGGCACCTCGGCTAAGCAAGCCACGATCGACGTAAACAACCGCGTCCAAGCCGCGCTCTCAAGGCTACCTCAAGAGGTGCAAAATATGGGCGTGACCGTGCGCGAACGCAGCGGCTCGATCCTAGAAGTAGTCGGCTTTACGAGCTCAAACATGGACTTAGTCGAGCTGTATAACTATGTAAATTTAAACATCGCAGACGAGATCAAAAGGGTTAACGGCGTGGGCGACACGGCGCTAATCGGTAGTAAAGAGTACTCGATGAGAATTTGGCTAAAACCGGACAAACTAGCCTACTACAAGCTAACCCCTAGCGACGTCATCGCTCAAGTAAAAATCCAAAACAGTCAATACGCCGCCGGTAAAATAGGCGAACAGCCCTCAGACGGCGATAATCCTTACGTTTACTCCGTTCGCTCTGACGGCCGTCTCAAAAATGCCGCGCAGTTTGGCGATATAATCATAAAAAGCGCGGACGGCGCGACGCTAAAACTAAAAGACGTAGCGACCGTGGAGCTAGGGGCGGCTAGCTACGCATCAGACGCAATGCTAAACGGCCAAGACGCCATCCCGCTTCTAATCTTTATGCAAAACGACGCTAACGCCCTAGCCACGGCGCAAGCGGTAAACGCAAAGCTAGACGAGCTAAGTAAAAATTTCCCTGCGGGCTTTAAACACACGGTCGCATATAACCCGACCGAATTTATCGAAGTCTCTATCCATGAGGTCGTAAAAACCTTTATCGAGGCGATGATCTTAGTTATCATCGTTATGTATATGTTTTTAAAGAGCTTCCGCGCGACTATCATCCCGATGCTAGCCGTTCCCGTGTCTATCATCGGCACCTTTGGCGGACTGTACGCGATGGGATTTAGCATAAATTTAATCACTCTTTTCGCGCTCATACTTGCTATCGGTATCGTCGTGGACGACGCCATCATCGTTATCGAAAACGTGGAGAGAATTTTACACGAGGAAAAAGACATAACCGTCAAAGAAGCGACCTATAAGGCGATGGAGGAGGTTCAAACCCCCGTCATCTCGATCGTGCTGGTTTTATCCGCCGTTTTCGTTCCGGTTTCTTTTATGGAGGGTTTTGTCGGCGTGATCCAGCGTCAGTTTGCGCTAACGCTAGTTACTTCGGTTTGTATTTCGGGCTTTGTCGCGCTTACGCTTACTCCGGCGCTTTGCGGCGTTATGCTAAAAAAACAAGAAAACAAGCCGTTTTGGTTCGTGCAGAAATTTAACGACTTTTTCGACTGGAGTACGAAAATTTTTACCGCGGGCGTTGCAAAAGTGCTTCGTCACGTTATAATCAGCCTTATTTTGATAGGCGTCATGGGTTTTGCGACTTTCGAGCTGTTTAAAAAAGTTCCTAGCGGCCTCGTACCGTCCGAAGATAAGGGCGCGCTGATGGTTATCACTTCACTACCGCCGTCAAGCAATATGCTAAAAACCAAAGAAGAGGTAAAAACTATCAGCAACATGGTTCTAAGCAATCCAAACGTCGAATTTACGATGGGTTTTGCCGGATATGATATGCTTGCGGGCGCTCTTAGAGAAAACTCTGCCATCAGCTTTATCAAGCTAAAAGATTGGAGCGAGAGAAAAATGCCGGATAGTCAAGCAGACGCGCTAACCGGGCCTTTTAACGGTATGCTTTGGGGCTCAAAGGAGTCGATGAGCTTTGTCGTAAACGTCCCGCCTATCATGGGTCTTTCGATGACGGGCGGCTTTGAGATGTATCTACAAAATAAAAGCGGCAAAAGCTACTCCCAGATCGAAGAGGATGTAAAAAAAGTAGTCGCCGCCGCAAACGCTCGCCCGGATCTAACCAGCGTGCGCTCTACGCTAGAGACTAATTACCGCCAGTTTAAAATCGACGTCGATAGGCAAAAAGCCCAGATGTTCGGCGTGAGCGAGAGCGAAATTTTTAGCGCGATAGGCTCGACTTTCGGCTCTTACTATATCAACGACTTTAGCCTTTTTGGCAAATCCTACCGCGTCTATGCCAGAGGCGAGGACCGATTTAGAAACAATCCCGAAGACTTACGTAAAATTTACGTCCGCTCAAAAGGCGGCGAGATGATACCGCTAAACTCCGTAGCAACTCTAACTAGAATTTTGGGTCCCGATATCGTGGATAGATTTAACCTTTTCCCGGCGGCTAAGATCCAAGGGGACCCAAAACCGGGCTACACGTCGGGAGACGCGATAAAAGCGATACAAGAGGTGGTCGAACAAACGCTAAATATGGAAGAATACTCCATCAGCTGGGCGGGCACGGCGTATCAGGAGGTTAGCTCGCAAGGCACGGGCTCTACGGCGTTTATATTCGGTATGATTTTCGTGTTTTTGATCTTGGCGGCGCAGTACGAGCGCTGGCTCATCCCGCTAGCAGTTATCACGGCCGTTCCGTTTGCGGTTTTTGGCTCGCTAGTCGCCGTTTGGGCTAGAGGGCTAACAAACGACATTTACTTCCAGATCGGACTACTGCTTCTCATCGGTCTATCAGCTAAAAACGCGATCCTTATCGTAGAATTTGCGATGCAAGAAAGACTGGCCGGCAAGAGCGTATTTGACGCGGCCGTTAATGCGGCAAGGCTTCGCTTCCGCCCGATCGTCATGACCTCGCTCGCATTTACCCTGGGCGTTTTTCCGATGGTTATCAGCACGGGCGCTGGTGCGGCGTCTCGCCACTCGTTAGGCACGGGCGTTATCGGCGGCATGATAGCGGCCACTACGATAGCGATATTTTTCATACCGATGTTTTACTATCTACTAGAAAAGCTAAACAACAAAGTCTGGGACAAAAAACCAAGCGGAGCACAGGAGGTCAAAAATGTATAAAATTTTAACTTTAGCCGCGGCGCTATTTTTAGCGGGCTGCTCGTTTCGACCCGAGATACCCGAGGTAGATACGAAATTTGAATCTACGTATAAATTTGAAACTAGCGACATCAAAGACGAGTGGTGGAAGGAATTTGGCGACGAAAACCTAAACGCTCTCGTAGCTAGCGCGCTAGAGAAAAACACCGATCTTCGCACCGCTTATTTAAATTTACAAAAAGCTGCCGCGAGTCTCGGGATATCAGAGGCCGATCTCTTTCCTAGCGTAAATTTAAACGTCGGTTATACCAAAGCAAAAAGTAGCGGCGAAACCTACACCAAGCAGCCTCAGACGCGCTACCGAAACTCTGAGGTAAATTTGGGCCTTAGCTACGAGATAGACCTATGGGGCAAGGTGAGAAACAGTATCGAGTCGGCTAAAGCTAGCCTAAACGCGACTAAGCTCGACTACGCTACCGCACGCCTTAGTATAAGCTCTAGCGTGGCTAAAAGCTACTTCGCGCTCGTGGCTCTAAACATGCGCGAAGCCGTGTTAAAAGATACGCTAAAAACCTACGAGGAGACGCTGGCGCTTCGCAAAACGCAGCTTGATCTAGGCGGCATAAACGAGACGACCTATCTACAAAGCAAAGCCGCCGTCGAAAGCGCCAAAGTAAGCCTATTAGAAGTGCAAACCTCGCTATCTCAGGCTCTAACATCAGTAGCGGTACTAACCGGTAAATCAAACGACGAGATCCTAAGTGGCGCCGTGCAAAGCGCTAAAATGCTACCAAAAGAGCCCGAAGTAAGCGCGGGCGTGAGCGCGGACATACTACTGCGAAGGAGCGACGTAGCTAAAGCATACGCCGATCTAAACGCCACTAACGCGCTAATCGGCGTCGCAAAGGCCGACTATCTACCGTCCATCTCGCTAACGGGACTTTTTGGATTTTCTAGCGTGGATTTTGAAAATATCTTTATCAGCAACGCCAACACATGGAGCATAGGTGGCTCTTTGGTGCAGAAAATTTTTGACTACGGCAGAACCAAAAACAACGTCCGCATAGCCGAAACCAACGAGCAAATCGCGGCCGTAGCCTACGAAGCGGCGGTCAAAAAGGCTCTGGGCGAGGTTAGAGACGCGTTAAACAACCGTAAAAACGCCAAACTAACGCTAAATCAGGTCAAAGAACTCCTGCACTCGCAAGAAAAAATCTATAAGCTGGCCAAGGATCAGTTTGAAGAAGGCTATACGGGGCACCTGGAACTACTAGATGCGCAGCGCAACCTACTCTCGGTTAGACTCCAAGACATCGCGGCAAATTTAAGCCTCATCGACTCGGTCGTGGACGTTTATAAGGCATTTGGCGGGGGATTTAAAACCGAATAATTCTACTTTTGGGCGGAGATTCTCCGCCTCTTTCTTTTTGAATTTCCTTTTACTTTTCGGTTTTAAATTTGACGCAACGTCGTCTGTAGATTTTAAATTTTTCGCTCGTTTTATTACCGCAATTTATCTTGCTTTATGGCCTTCAATTTCAAAATTTAGCACTTGCTTTTGCTATTCGCGCGACTCCCATAAACCTGTTTTTAGGCGCCTGATACTTTGGATAAATTTTCGTTGCGACTTTTGAGATAAATTTGCTTTCAAAGACGTAAATTTGTTTTAGCTTTGAGCGATGCGCAAAGCCGGTCAAATTTACATCGTCTTATCCGGAGTGCACGCTTTGTAAATTTACTGCTTCAAATTTACGGTTTTTTGGCAAAATTTGCGAGTAGGTAGGCAATTTACGATCAATTTACAGATGTATTTTGAGCTTAAATTTAGCGCAAACACCTGCTGCCAAATTTCATTTTTAATTTTAGCAAGAGACGCGAAAGTACCGCATTAGAGCAAAATCGGCCAAATTTAACGTTTTTGATGTTTTAAGCACCAAGCGAAGTTTGCAACGCGCGACGTTTTCGCAAATTTGCATTCTTAAATTTGACGCAGCATAAAAAACAGGTGCGAAAATTTGAAATTTGCAAGTCAAAATTTGGCTAAATTTATGCCCTGTTTCGCAAAAATCATAAATTTGACGCAATATAAAAACAAGCTCAAAATTTCTAAATTTAGCAAGAGCCAAAAACACTCGTCAATTTAGTCGTTAAATTTTACTCTTTGCCCGTCAAAATTTGTACGATAGTTTCAGGTAAAATTTCATGCTCGATCGCGTGGATTTTGGCTTCAAAATTCTCAAGACTCATTCCCGCACTCTTTTCAAATGCTCGCTGAGCGATGATTTTGCCGCCGTCTAGCTCCTCGCTAACCCAGTGCACGCTCACGCCGCCCACCTTCATATCGCTCTCAAAGCTCTCTTTTATCGCGTGCGCGCCCTTAAAAAGCGGCAGCAGCGACGGGTGCAAATTTATAGCGCGAACTTGCCTTGTAAAAACGGGCGTAAGGATGCGCATAAAGCCCGCAAGCACGGTTAGATCTACGTTAGCGCGTTTTATTTCCTGGACGACCGCGGCGTCAAATTCCTCGCGCGATGCAAAATTAACGTGCTCGATAACGACGCTTTTTAGGCCGTATTTTGCGGCCTTTGCGATGCCGCCGGCGTTAGCTTTATTTGTTAGCGTTAGCGCGACTTCGATCCTGGTTTCGCCAAAAACCTTGCCGTGCAGCCTCTCTAAAATCGCTTCCAAATTCGAGCCGCCGCCGCTAAATAAAACCGCTATTTTTTTCGTAAGCATTTGAGTCCTTTGATGACGTCCGCGGCCGTGAGCGCGTAGTCGTTGATTTTGATTTCGCGAGCGGCTAGAGCGTGAGCTAGCGTGCCCGAGATCGCGGCATTTAGCGGGTCGTAACCCTGAGCGAGCAGTCCCGCGACGATACCGCTTAGCGCGTCTCCGCTACCGCCTTTTGCGAGCGCGGCGCTACCGTGCGTCATGACGTATACCTCGCCGCCTTGCGCGATTAGCGTATTTGCACCCTTTAAAACAAGCACGCATTTAAAATTTCGGCTAAAAATTTGAGCGAGTTTAAAGCGGTTTTTTTGTACTTCGCCAGCGTCAAATTTGCCCAGATTTGCAAGCTCCAGCAAGCCCGCAAACTCCTTTGGATGCGGCGTTATCACAACTTTTTCGTTGTTTAAAAGCTTAAGCGTGCGCGGCTCGTAGCAAAGATCGGCGTCGATAACTAGCGCGTCTTTTGTTTTTAGCTCGCTAAAAAGCTCGTCTTTTTGCGCCTCGCTAAGCTCGCCAAGCCCCATACCGACGGCACCGACTCGCATTTTTGACGTTATGCACGCGCTTTGCATCAAAACGGGCTCGAGGTCTAAATTTTCGCCCACGACGCTAACGAGTCCCGCGCCGATAGTTAGCGCAGCAAGTCCCGCTATACGCGCCGCTCCACACTTTTGGCCGCTAACGACAAACACGTGGCCAAAGTCACCCTTGTTAGCGTTTTGCTTAGTGCGAAACGGCAAATTTAAGTCACTTTTCCCAAGTTGATAAAAGCTCGTCTGCGTCTCGTAAAGCTCGCGAGATAGGCCTAAATTTGCGACTTTCACGCGCCCGACGAAATCCTTTGCAAAGTCGCTATAAAGCGCTAGCTTTAACGTGCCCATCGTCACGGTCGTGTCAGCCTTAAAAACCGCTCCTTGCGATAAACCGTTTTTATCAAGTCCGCTTGGGATGTCGCAGGTGAGCTTGTAGCCGGGTTTTGCATTTAGTAGATTTATCAAATTTATCGTTCGTTCGTTTAGCTCGCGGCTAAGCCCCGTACCGAATATCCCGTCGATAATGCAGTCAATTTCGCCGCCTTCCGTCAAATTTGAGATCAAATTTACGCCGCATTTTAGAGCCCTTGTTAGTTCTATTTTTGAGATTTCGTTTTGTTTGTCGCTGGCTAAAAATGCGAAACAATCAAATTTGCCGCCCAAAAGCCTAAGCGCGGCGAGCACGTCTGCGCCGTTATTTCCGCTGCCGACTACGCCTAAAATTTTACGGCGTTTGGTCGATGATTTTTTGAACTTACTTCGCACGGCGTTGGCTAACGCGTTAGCCGCGTTTTGCATCAAAACTTCGGTGCTAAGCCCAAACTCGCTCACGGCTCTAGCGTCAAGCTCCGCCGTATCCCAAAATAGCTTTTTCATGCGCCCTCCTGCTTCACTCGGTAGCTCAAAGCTTCTAAAATATGAGGCTTTTTGATTATGCGCGAGCCCTCGATGTCGGCGATCGTGCGGGCGACTTTTAGAGTTTTATTGATAGCGCGGCGGCTAAGCGAAAATCTCTGCGTAGCAAAATCTAGCACGCCGCTCGCCTCGTCGTCGCAAATGCAAAATTTAGCTATCTCTTCGTCGCCGAGCTTGCCGTTTAGCTCGCTTTGAGAGCGCGAGATTTGCGTCTCAAACACGCGCAGCACAGTTTGCCACATCGCTTCGCTCGTAACGTCGCTCTTGTCGCTCGCGGCCACCTCGTCCATCTGTACGTGAAGGTCGATGCGGTCTAGTACGGGTGCCGAAATACGCGATTTATAGCGCTTGATCTCGAGCTCCGAGCATTTGCATTCTAGATTTTTGGAGAGCAGATTACCGCAAGGGCACGGGTTCATCGCGGCTACAAACATAAATTTGGTCTCATACGTGACCTTTGAGTTTACCCGCGAAACATTGATTTTATAGTCCTCGAGCGGCTCGCGCAAGCTCTCTAAAATTTGGGGCGCAAAGTGCGGAAGCTCGTCAAAAAATAAAATCCCGCCGTTAGCTAGCCCGACCTCGCCGATCCTAGCCGAGCTCGATCCGCCGCCAAATATCGAGCTGCGTGTGCTCGTATGATGGGGTGAACGAAAGGCGCGCAGAGCGGAAAATTCGCTCTCTTGCTGATTTAGCGAGCTGTAAGCGCAACTGAGCAAAATCTCATCCAAGCTTTGCGGCGGCAAAATGTAGCGCAGTCGCTTGGCGCTCATGCTTTTGCCGCATCCGGGGCTACCCTCAAAGATAATGTTATGCATACCGCAAGCGGCCACCAGACAGGCTCTTTTTGCCCTACTCTGGCCTTTAACGTCGCTAAAATTTAGCTCGAAATTTTGATTTTTTACGAAGCTTTTTTCGCCGATTTTGAACAAATTTGAAAAAAGCGGATGAACGGCGCCGACTTTGCGCGAGGCGGCAAACTGAGGCTCTAGGAAAAATTTGATCGCCTCGGCCAAATTTGAAACGGCGTAAATTTCTAAATTCGGTATCGCGCCCGCCTTTTGCGCTATCTCTTGCGGGATCAGAACGCGAGAACCCGGCGCCTTCACGCTCAAAAAAAGCAAGATAGAAAAAAGGCTCGCCGTACTTTTGACGCCGCCGTCAAGCCCAAGCTCACCGAACGCAAAAATCGGCTCAAAGTCGCGCTCTTTTTGCAAAGCGATTAAAAGCGCGATGGGTAGGTCAAAGTGACTACCGGATTTTGGCATATCGGATGGGGATAAATTTATGATGATTTTTTGCGCGGGGAAGGAGAAATTTAACGATAAAAGCGCCGATTTTACGCGTTCGGCGCTCTCTTTGATCGAAGCTCCCGCAAGACCCACGATATTAAGTGCGGGCAAACCGCGGTTAAAGCTGGACTCGACATCCACAAGCCGTAATTCGTCATTATAAGTGGCGCATTTTAGGGCTTTCATGCGTTTTTTTGCTTTTTATACTCTTTGTCGAATTTCTTGCGTTTGTTGTAGCCGATGCGTTCAATAAAAAGGTGTCCGTCGAGGTGATCCATCTCGTGCTGGATCGCAACCGACAAAAGCCCGTCCGCCTCGAGCTCTTTTCGCTCGCCGAAGCGATCTTGATACTCCAGCGTTATAAACTCGGCTCTTTTTACGTCTTCGTAATATCCGGGTACGCTAAGGCAGCCTTCTTGATAGATGATTTCGCCCTCTTTGCGTAAAATTTTGGGATTTATGATTTCTAACAGATCCTCTTTACGCTGCTCTTTGCTCTCTTCGTCCACTAAATTTATGATCAAAATTTGCTTAGCCTCGCCCGTTTGGATGGCGGCTAGTCCGATGCCGTTTTTAGCAATCATGGTCTCATACATATCGTCTAAAAATTTATGCAGTTCGGCGTCAAAAACTTTCACTTCAAGCGATTTGACGAAAAGTTTTTTGTTAGGATAGGTTAGAATTTCTAGTATCATTTTTCAGTCTTGTCCTCTAGTACCAAAAAGTGTTCGCCGTCTCTACCAGTGTTTACAAGCGAATCAAGCGCCAAAGAAAGCATCTCCTCGATAGTTTTTGTCATGTTTAGATCAAAAGTGACCACTTCCATATCAAACTCGTATTTCTCTCCATTTAGCATGAAAGAGGTGTCGTAAAACATATCGGTTATACGTTTGCAGGCTTTTTGTGCGCCGCTTATGTCGGTATGCTTCATCAGCATAGCAAAACATCCTCCGCCGTAGTGCGACAAGATATCGCTACGCCTCGATGTACGAAGCAACATGCGAGATATATTTTTTAAAACGGCCAACTTGCCTTTTGATCCGATGCCATCCAGCGCGCTATCTTTTGGCTTTAGTAGCATAACAGAGGACTTGTAGTCGTATTTTTTTATATTTTCAGACTCGATACCAAGCGTCTTGAGGAAAAATTTTCTATTATATACGTCAAATTTTTCATCATATATAGACTGTTCTTCAACCAGCTTAAAAACCTTACTAATCTCTTCGTAGCTCGTTTTGATAACTTCGATATGCTTGTCCATTAGCGAATTCAGCTTGTTTAAGTCTTCGTTAAAAGAGTTAAAGACGCTTTGTATCGTGATCAAATTTACATTTGGATCTAGGCTTTCCGAGCGTTTTTTGATGATAGTTTTTAAAACTCCCAAATTTTTATATATGAGCGCAACGGCCTGTAGCATGCTTTTTATCTGCATAAAGCTATTTTTGACCTCGCGCTCGATATTGATTTGTCTATCGTCCTCGAGTTTGCCGATCTCGTCTTCGATCTTTATGATCTCGCCGACCTTTTTCTTAAAGTCGTCAGACTGCTTTTCGAGCATCTTTTCAAAAAAAACGGTGTAGTTTTTCGGGATCGAGGGGATATTTTCCTCAGTTAGTTCTTTTATGATCGCCTCGGAAAAACCGTAAATGTTAAACTCGTCCTTTTTGGCTTTTGCGCCTACTTTTTGAGTAGACGCGTTATTTGCCGCTATGTTTTCGCTTTTTTTGTTGTCTAACTTTATCAAATTTTACTCTTTACTTAAAGCTTTTCTCCAAAACTTTATCTATAAGCCCGTACTCTTTGGCTTCGGCAGAGCTCATGAAAAAGTCCCTGTCGGTATCTTTTTGGATTTTAGTTAGTTTTTGACCCGTATTTTTAGCTAGGATCGCGTTTAAAATTTCTTTCATACGCAAGATTTCCTTCGCCTGGATCTCTATATCCGTCGCCTGTCCGCGCGCGCCGCCTAAAGGCTGATGGATCATGATGCGTGAATTTGGTAGCGCATAACGCTTACCCTGCGCCCCGCAGCTAAGCAAAAACGCGCCCATAGACGCTGCCTGACCGATGCAGATCGTGCAGACGTCGGGCTTGATGTAGTTCATCGTATCGTAAATGCTAAATCCGCTCGTTATCACGCCGCCTGGACTGTTTATATATAGATATATGTCTTTGTCCGGATCTTCGGCCTCTAAAAACAGCATCTGAGCCACGATCGCAGACGCCATACCGTCCTCGATCTCGCCGCTAAGCATTATTATGCGGTCTTTTAGCAGGCGTGAGTAGATGTCGTAGCTTCTCTCGCCCTTGCTCGTGCGCTCGATGACGTAGGGGATGTAGTAGCTCATTACTCCGCCTTTTTCTCTTTCTTATCGCTCTTTAGCGCAAACATCTCGTTAAATAGCTTCTCCTCGATCATCGACATTTTGATCGCAGGTAAAATTCCTTGATTTTTATAGTTTTCAAGGTGTTGTTTCGGATCTATACCCGAGCGATATGCCTCAAAGTAAACCGCTTGGATCAGCTCTTGGTCGCTTACCTTGATATCTCTGCGGCGCGCTAGCTCGTCTATTATAAACGTTAGCTTCACGCTTTTTACGGCGTCGTCGCGGTATGTCTCGCGCTGTTTAGTTAGAGCGTCTTTATCCTCTCTAAATTTAGCCATCTGCTCAGGCGTAAAGCTACTCCAAGCGCCGCGGAACTGCATATCCATCTCTTGCTCTACGATGTTTTTCGGCACGTCGAAGTTAAATTTAGCCACGATCGCGTCGGCAAATTTAGGCTTTAGCTCCTCGTTTACGTTTTTAGCGTGCTTCTCGGCTTTGATCTGCTCTTTTAGTCTCTCTTCAAACAGCTCGACGCTCACCTTTTCCTCGCCCGGCATGATGCGTTTTAGCGTCTCTTCGTCGATCTCTTCAGGTACTTTTTTACCTTGGATTTCGTGTAGTTTTACTTTAAACGTCGCGTCTTTGCCCGCAAGGTGCGCAGCTCCGTACTCGGCAGGGAATTTAACCTTCACATCACGCTCTTCGCCGACTTTTAGCCCGATCATACCGTCCTCAAAGCCAGGTATAAACTGACCTGAGCCGATTTCTAGCAGGTAGTTTTCGGCTTTGCCGCCCTCAAACGCCTCGTCGTCTACGAAGCCCTCGAAGTCAAATTTAGCAAAATCTCCCTTTTCAAGCGCCTCTTTTTCCACTTTTTCTAGCGGAGCCATCATTTTTAAAATTTCATTTTTTCTCTCGTCGATCTCTTTTTTGGTTACGCGCGGAGTGCTGACGCTTTCTATCAGCTCCTCGTAGCCGTCGATGTTTATAACCGGTTTAAACGAAAGCTCGATCTCCGCGTCTATCTCGTTCTCGCCTCTGTCAAATTTAGTCACGATCGGCTCGCCGATAACCTCTTCAAATTTTCTATTTAGCTCTTTTAGACCTGCGTCTATGACGTCTTTTAGCGCGTCTTGCTCAGCATCGGCGGTTAGCTCTTTTTCGTAACGTTTTAGAACTACGTTCACAGGCACTTTGCCCGCTCTAAATCCGTCTATTTTCATATTTTTCGCAGCTTTTTTAGCAGCGTTTTCGAGTTTGGATTTTACATCCGCGCTCGGTATTTTCGCACTTAGCGAAGCATTTACGGCGTCGATCGCCTTGGTTTTGATTTGCATTAAATTCCTTTAAAAAATAAAAATTTCCTAGAGTGTAGCAAAATTTTCCTTATTCATAGTATAAATTTAAGCGCGCAAAAGGCGAATTTAAGTAAAATCATTTATCAAATTTAAATAGCAAAATTAGTCAGGAACGCAAATGCAAGAAAATTTAAAAAATGAGAATTTAAAAAAAGAAAAGTTTGAAAGCTGCGTCGAGCAGATGTTAAATTTAGTCGGCGAAGACCCGCGCAGAGAGGGACTAGTTAAAACTCCCGAGCGCGTTTTTAAAGCTTATGAGTTTTTAACGAGCGGCTACTTTCAAGACCCAAAAGTCGTGCTAAACGACGCGCTATTTGACAGCTCAAATAACGAAATGGTGCTCGTGCGCGATATCGAGTTTTACAGCCTTTGCGAGCATCATTTGCTGCCGTTTTTCGGGCGCGTGCACGTGGCCTATATCCCAAACCACAAGGTTGTCGGTCTTAGCAAAATCCCGCGCATGGTAAATATCTTCGCCCGCCGCTTGCAGATCCAAGAACAGCTCACCGAGCAGATCGCCGAAGCCGTGCAAGAGGTCATCAAGCCAAAAGGCGTGGGCGTCGTCATCGAGGCGCGCCACATGTGCGTGGAGATGCGAGGCGTAGGCAAGATCAACTCAACCACTACCACTTCGGCGCTGCGAGGATGTTTTTTAAATAGCAGCGAGACTAGACGCGAGTTTTTCTCCCTCATAAATTCGCACAAAGAAGTGAGATTTTAGTGAATTTAGATAGCTTAAAATCAAAACTGGGCGCAAATTTATCTCTATCTAGCGTCTTTGGCGTGATCGAGCGAATTTCTGCTACGACGATAGAGATCTCGGGACTGCGCCCCAGCATCGGCGACATCGTGCAAATTTGCGCTAAAGACAAGAGCAAAAGCGGACTGGCGATGGTGACCGAGGTGCGGCAAAATACCGCGCTCATCTCGCCCTTTGGCTTTGTAGAAGGCTACAAGATCGGCGACTTCGTCTATCAGAGCGACCAAGGTATGAAAATACCCGTCGGAGACGCTCTTTTGGGGCGCGTGGTGGATCCTTTTATGAATCCAAAAGACGGCAAGGGCGCGATCGCCGCCACCGAGTACGCCCCGATAATGCGCGCTCCGATCGATGCTATGAAGCGCGGACTAATAGATGAAATTTTTAGCGTCGGAGTTAAAAGCATAGACGGACTACTAACCTGCGGCAAAGGCCAGAAACTAGGCATTTTCGCGGGCTCTGGCGTGGGCAAAAGTACGCTCATGGGTATGATAGTGAAAAACTCGCAAGCTCCGATCAAGGTAGTCGCCCTAATCGGCGAGCGCGGCCGCGAGGTGCCGGAGTTTATCGAGAAAAATTTACGCGGCGATCTAAGCGGCACCGTCGTCATCGTAGCAACTAGCGACGATAGCCCGCTGATGCGAAAATACGGCGCCTTTTGCGCGATGAGCGTGGCCGAATACTTCAAAAACCAAGGCAAAGATGTGCTTTTTATTATGGATAGCGTGACGAGGTTTGCCATGGCGCAGCGAGAGATAGGTCTAGCGCTGGGCGAGCCGCCGACTTCTAAGGGCTACCCGCCATCCGTGCTCACCCTACTGCCTCAACTGATGGAGCGTGCGGGCAAAGAGGAAGGCAAGGGCAGCATAACGGCCTTTTTTACCGTGTTAGTCGATGGCGATGACATGAGCGATCCGATAGCCGACCAGAGTCGCTCGATCCTAGACGGCCACATCGTGCTTAGTCGCGAGATGACGGACTTTGGCATCTACCCGCCTATAAATATCCTAAACTCCGCCTCGCGCGTGATGAGCGACATCGCGACCAAAGAGCACAGGGCAAACGCCGCCAAGCTAAAACGTCTCTACTCACTTCTAAAAGAAAACGAGGTCCTGCTACGCATCGGCGCGTATCAAAAGGGCAGCGACAAAGAGCTAGACCTTGCTATCTCAAAAAAAGAATTTATAGATAACTTCCTAAAACAAGACGCCGAAGAGGGCTTTAGCTTCGAGCAAACGCAAGAGCTGCTAAGTGGGATAAATTAGTCAAATTTAGGCTTTTCGGGCAAATTTGAGCACGATTTATCCTGCCGGTTCTTAAATTTGACGGGTTAAATTTAAGCCAAATATTTTTATCGCACGGCGCGCAAAGGATAAAATTTGAGCAGGAACTACGACGAAAATCCGCTAGTTTTACAGGACGATTTTTACCGCATCGCACTTAGCTGCGCATTTTTATTTAGTGCTAACCTTTTTTATGGCGTTTTTGATATTTTTTAGCGGCATGGTAGATTGGCAAAGCGGCTCATTTTGGGAGGTTTTTAGGGCAGAGGCGATGCGAGACCCTAGGTTTGCTTCGATGTTTGGTAGCGGTATTCTTATGAATATTTTAGCCGCCGCCGACCTAATCAAAAAACTCAAAAATCCCTCGCTCGTTTACCTTTACGAGGATAAAATTTACCAAACCAAAAAGGGAGTAACGATAAATTTAGCAGATATCGCCCAAATGCGAAAATCGCCCTATCAAATTTTAGGAGCGATACCAAAGAAACCGCTTTCCGCGGTAGTGATCCCGTTTATGTTCGTATTGGCCGCATTTATTTTTTATGCGCTGATTTTTATCGTAAAATGCGTGCTTAGAGCCTTTGATAAGGACGTAAATTTAAGCTACTTTTGCAACCTTGCCCTGTTTAGCCAAACGAGCGTTATAAATATTTATTTCATCTCAAAATCAGACTACGCCGCGGTTCGGGAGTATTTTGCGGCGAAACTGGGCGCCGATATCGAGGATGCGCCCTGGACGATCAAATTTTACGACGCCAGAAACATTCAGCGGCCTTAAATTTGACGCTCGTTCTCGTCTTTATCTCGCGTCAAATTTAACCGAGCAAGGATACAAATTTGTCCCGAGTCGGCGTCAAATTCGGATTTATTTTGCCGATTTTCATCCAAAATGCGAAAATTTTAATTTTTAAATTTTCTAAAACCTTAAGAAATCAAACTAAGTTTAGGATATATTTTATCTTTTTATATCAAATTTGACCGAAACGACGATGTTTTGCTTACTTGATAAGGAATTTCAATATATAAACTCTATCAAAAACTGGCTAAATTTGAAAAAACTAAGCTAAAATTTTAATCAAAAATTTATAAAATTTGTTATATTATCGTCGCGAAAATAAAAGGGATAAAATATATCCTAATTGATAAAGGTCAAGCGTGAGAGTATATCTAGACAACAATGCCACGACGATGGTCGATCCCGAAGCTTTCGAGCTTATGAAGCCGTTTTTTTGCGAAAAATACGGCAACCCAAACTCGCTTCATAGATTCGGCTCCGAGACGCACCCGGCACTTCGCCGCGCGATGGATCAGCTCTATGCCGGCATAAACGCGAGCGATAACGACGACATCGTGGTCACTGGCTGCGCCACCGAAAGCAACAACTGGGTGGCTAAGGGCGTATTTTTCGATCATATATTAAATAAAGACAAAGATCACGTCATAATTAGCGCCGTCGAGCACCCGGCGATCTCGGCGACATTTGAGTTTCTCAAAAAATACGGCGTTCGCGTGAGCCGCGTGCCAGTAAACGAAAACGGCCTGCTCGATCCAAACGACCTAAGAAAGCTCATCGACGACAAAACCGCGCTCGTTAGCATCATGTGGGCAAATAACGAAACGGGCACCATTTTCCCGATCAAAGAGTGCGCGGCGATCGCCCACGAGCACGGCGCACTATTTCACACCGACGCAACGCAAACCGTCGGCAAGATCAAGATAAACGTGCGCGAGATGGGCATGGACTTTATGAGCTTTTCGGCGCATAAATTTCACGGACCAAAGGGCGTGGGCGGCCTATACATCAAGGATTCACAAAAGCTAACTAGTCTGCTTCATGGCGGCGAACACATGGGCGGCAGACGCAGCGGAACGCTCGATGTCGCGGGCATCGTCGGCATGGCACAAGCACTGGAAAATAGCAATAAACTAATCGAGTTTGAAAATCTGCACGTTAGACGCCTGCGCGACAAGCTCGAGGACGCTCTACTACAGCTACCCGACGTCTCGGTCGTGGGAGAGCGCGCTCACAGGCTACCAAACACCACCCTAGCCGCCATAAAAGGCGTC
>NZ_CALKTQ010000302.1 GCF_937997465.1 uncultured Campylobacter sp.
CTCAAAAGATACGAATTTATCGCGGCACGGCCTTTTGCCGCGATAAATTCGTATCTTTTGAGGGTGATTTTACGCGAGCTAACAGCTAAATCATCGCAAATTTAGCGCCGTTTAAGCCGCAAGAGCAAAAATAGCATTTTTAAACATGCCAAAAAGAGCGCGAAACATATTTTCTCGCAGCTTCAGAGTTTTAAGCCGCGAGAGAAAAACTAACATTTTAAACGGCACACTCGCCGAGCCGTCAAACCTATCCCGTGCGTTTTGCGTTTAGGCAAGGAAATTACAGCTCGCGCTCTATGCAAAATTTAGCTATTTTGCCGATTTTGCCGGATGCAAGTAGGCAAATTTACACTTACTAGAAAGCCAAGAGGGCAAAAGCGCGGATTTGCACCGCGCATAAACGGCAAATTTGCGACTTTGCGCCGTAAGGCAAAAACCAAAACTAGCCAAAAGGCGCAAATTTAGGGCGCGTATAAAAACTAAACCAGAGCGCTTTAGCCTTTTAAAGCTCGCAAAGTTTGCCGCAAATCCGCTTTTACCGCATCTTGCGCGATAAATTGCGGGATAAATCCCGGCAACTCACCACTTCATACCCGCTTCCAGCCAAAAGTTGCGGCCAAGGCCGTACTCGTAGTAGTTGCCTTCGTTTGAGGCGATAAATTTTTTGTTTAAAAGATTATTTATGTCAAGATTTACAAACGCTCGAAAATCGCCGGCCAGCCGCCTTTCGTAACCTATACGCATATCCCACGTCGCGTATGCGGGCAGCTTTTGGCGCTCGTAGACGTACAACCCGCAAGTCCTATTCCAGCCGCCTAGTAGCGCGTCCGTTTTGCTCGTATAGTTTATGAAATTTGAAACGCTAAAGCCGCTAAATTTAGCCGAGTGGCGAAATTTAGCCGAAAAGGGGACATGGTAATCAACGACCGGTAGTTCGCTTTTTTTGATGATTTTTCCGTTATACGAGACGTCGTCGTTCATCTCGTCGTCTTCGTAATCATCAAAACTCCTGCTTTGCTTCGTAAAGCTTAGCGAGCCTTCAAAATCGTTTTTTACGCCCCAAATTTCGATCGGAGCGATGTTTGCCGCGCTTAAGGTTACGATGTCGCGCTTGCTTTGCCCTTCGTTGGTAAATATAGAATATCCGTTTCCGTAGCCTGATAGCGGCTCTCTTACGTATTTCATCGCTACTTCGTCGCGGCCTTGGCGTCTGACGTATTTTAGATTTAGCCTCGCGTTGCCGACGTCGCCGCGATAATACGCGCTAAATTCATCGTCATAAGGCGTCTTTAGCTCCCTGATAGGACGGCGGTTATTAGCCAGTCCGCCGCACGTATACGCCCCGCCGTATGAGCTTCTCTCGCAAGTCTCATACATCCTGTACACACCGTTATACATCTTGTACGCGAAAAAATTTCGTCCGTAGTAGCGGTTTAACCCAAGGCCTATGAAGTTTTTATCCGCAAATTCGTATTCGGCTAGCAACCTCGGGGCTAAATTTACGTCGTCGTTATCGCCGTTTCGCTCGATGCGAAGTCCGGGACGAAATTTAAACGCGCCAAACCTCATCTCGTCTTCGAGATAAAGAGCGAGATTGGTCTGCGTAGCCTTGGTTTTTACGGCGTAGTAGTAGATTTTTTTCGATAGATATTGACCAACCGCGCCCTGGGATGCGAAGCTATCGTCTATGACGCAAGTTTTATCCCCCGGCTCGCACGCGCCCGTTAGCGACTTTGGGGCGCTGTTGTGAACGTAGGTTTTGGGTATCTCGTAACCGCCGATTTGCCTAGTTAGCTCAAAGCCCGATTTTATCAGATGCACCGCGCTAAAAGCGTCAAATTCTTTCATGCTCGCATCAAATTTATACGAGAGAGTATTCTGCTTTTGGGTAAAGTCGTTATACCCGCCGATGCCCGCACTCCCGCTCGTTCCCCAGTTTTTGACGTTTGAGGGTTTGTAACCATAATACTCGGTATCATGCTCATAGTCTCGGCTGTTTTGCGAGGCGGAGTAGCTAAGCGTCTGTTCTAAAAATACTCCCTCAAGATCGGCCTGCGCCTCGAGAGTTGCGACGTAACCGCCGTATTTTAGCGTGAGCTGGGAGTCTAGGTACCGCTTGGCGGAGGTGTAGTTATCTAGCCTAGAGTACAAAAAGCTCGGCTTTAGCGTAAATTTATCGCTCACGCCCCAAACGCCTTTTACGAAAAGATTATCATTAGTCTGCCTGTCGTTTGGAAACGAGTATAAATTTTGATTTATCTGTTTTTTATTGTAATGGTTTTCTATGACGGAGCGGTGCCTCGAGTAGTCTAACAAAAGGCCGAAATTCTGCGTCAAATACCCTTCGGCGCCGACTCTATATCTGCGCTTTTTAAAGTCGCTCATATCGGCCAGGTCGCCGTCGTCGTATCTTTGCGCGGCGGAGGCGTCTTTATAAATTTTGCTCCAATCCCCGCCCGTATAAGAGTAGCTAAGTACGCCGTGAAAGCCGCTTTTGGGGTCTCTGGTTTTAGCGTTTACGGCGCCTCCTTGAAAGCCGCCGTACCTAGCCGAGACCGCGCTATCTAGCACCTCGACGCTACCTAGCAGATCCGTATCTACGCTCATGGCTTGCGAGCCTATCGTACTGTCGCTCCAGGGGTTGTTGTGGTTATTCCACGTGCGTTTTTTAGGGTCTAGGTCGTTATTTATGCTTGCGCCGTCTAGGGTAAAGTTGTTTTGATAGTAGCTCGCGCCGTTTATGCTGATATCTTGCGGAGCCAGCTCGCCCGCGCGCACGCTTTTGGCGTTTTTCGCGCTAAAGGCAACGTTTGGATTGCCTTTTAAAAGATCGGTTATGCCGTGATTTTTAGACGTTATCAGATCCATATCCGCGCGCGTTAGTTTTCCTGGTTCTTTCGTAGCGTTGGCGTCGGCGCTGACCTCGACTTTATCTAGCACGACCTCCGCGGCGTTTAGCGTACTAAAATTTAACGCCTTTAAAGCGGCTAAATTTTAAGAGCCTTGATGGGCGTCGCGACTCGCGGCCAAATGCGAAAGCGGCAAATTTAACGCCGCGACCGCTACGAAAAGGCTAGCCGTTTTTTTCATAATTATCCTTAGTTAAATTTATTTGTCGGTTTTGGGCGTTTGCGTCAAAACCGCGCATTTTAGGCGGCGATAAATTTTACTCGCCTTACATTTTAGCTTTGAACAGTTGCTAAAATTCGGCTAAATTTACGCCGCAAAGTTTGCAAAAAGGCGGCTATTTGCGATTTGCCCTTGCAGCGATTAGGCTTTGTTTTTTAAACGTGCGTTTAAACCGCAAATTTAAATAAAAAACGCTGCCTAAATTTATTCGCCGCTTAAAAAAGCTACGCCAAGCAGGTTTGCTAAGCTCTAAAGCCGCTTTTGCTAAAAATATAAAAACCGCGCTAAGAGCTAAATTTGTTCCGCGCGGGCGTTATTTTTCAGACTTTAAAACCGCCTGATAGCCTTGTTTTTTGAGCGCTTCTACGACCGTATTTTCCGCAAAGTCGTCCTGGACGACGATGTCGGCCGTTTTAGCTTCCAAATTTACATCAAATTTCTTCACGCCCTTAAGCGTATTTAGCGTCTGCGTGATGACCTCATAGCAGCTCACGCAGGCCATATTGGGGATCTCGTAAACCAAAGTCTTGTCCGCAAATGCCGCCGCACAAAGCGCCAGCGCTAGAGCTAGCTTTTTCATTCTTTGATACCGACTTTGTATTTTTTGGCTTGGATTGCTTGCACGATGTCCATCACGTTCACGCCGCTATCTGCGGTGATGTTTACGTCTTTGCTTTTTAGATCAAAGCTCACTGCGGTGACGCCTTTGACGCCTTTTGCGGCATCTTCGATTTTCTTGGCGCAACCGCCGCAGTTCATATTCGGTACGTTTAGTTCGTAGGTTTGCTCTGCAAAAACAGCGCCGCAAATCGCCGCTAAAAGTAAAATTTTCTTCATCATCGCTCCTTGAAAATAATATTTGATATGAAATTGTATCACTATATTTCTTATATATTTATTATTTTCTATTTATATTAAAATGTAATATAATTTACTTTTTTCTTATATTTAAAACTAAAATTTGAGGTCAAATTTGAGCAGATTTAAAGCGGGCATAAAAATATTGCGGGGAAATTAAGAGGGGAATTTAGCCCACAAAAAGCGTAAATTTGCAGGCTAAATTTATAAAATTTATTCTTTTGTTTTTGCCATTCTGCGGCGCATAGTAGGATCTAGATAGCGTTTACGTACGCGTATGTTTGTCGGCGTGACTTCGACCAGCTCGTCCTCCTCGATCCACTCCAAAGCGCGCTCAAGGCTTAGTTTTCTAGGCGGTACGAGCTTGATAGCGTCGTCAGAGCCGCTAGCGCGTACGTTGGTTAGGTTTTTGCCTTTGATCGGGTTTACGTCCAGATCGTTTGGACGGCTATGCTCGCCGATAATCATGCCCACATAGGTCTTAGTCTGCGGATCGACGAAAAGTACGCCGCGATCTTGCAAGTTCCAGAGGCTATACGCTAGCGTCACGCCGTTTTCCATCGACACCAGAGCGCCGTTGCTGCGGTGCTCGACGCTACCGATGAGCGGTCGAAACTCGAGGAAGCTGTGGTTCATGATGCCCTCGCCTTTCGTATCGGTCAGAAACTGACTTCTAAAGCCGATTAGGCCGCGCGCAGGGATCTCAAACTCGATCCTCGTCTGTCCGTCGCCGGTCGGGTTCATCGAGACCATCTCAGCCTTTCTACGTCCGAGTTTTTCGATCACGGTGCCACTAAACTCGTCCGGCACGTCGCATACTAGTAGCTCAAACGGCTCGCAGCGCACGCCTTCGATCTCTTTGACGATAACTTCCGGACGTCCGAGACAAAACTCAAAGCCCTCGCGGCGCATATTTTCGGCCAAAATCGTGATTTGCAGCTCGCCGCGGCCGCTAACCTTAAATTTACCCTCGCCGATGTTTTCGTAGCGCATCGCGATATTGGTTTTCATCTCGCTAGCTAGACGTTCGTCGAGTTTGTTTGAGGTTACGTGCTTGCCCTCGGTGCCCGCTAGCGGACTATCGTTTACGCTAAATACGACGCTAAGCGTAGGCTCCTCGATTTTTAGCGGATCAAGCGGCATAGGGGAGTTTGGATCTACGACGCTATCGCCGACGTCCAGCGCCTCAAAGCCCGCTATCGCTACGATATCGCCCACTTGCGCCTCGTCGATGTCGCGGCGCTCAAGACCCAAAAAGCCGATGAGTTTTGAAATTCTGCCCGTAGTTTTTGTGCCGTCGGCTTTAGCGAGCATTACGTTTTGGTTTTTAGAAATTTTACCGTTAAAGATGCGTGCGATGCCGATTTTACCGACATAGTTGTCGTAATCAAGCGTGAAAACCTGAAGCTGCAAAGGGTTGTTTATATCGCCGCTAGGAGCTGGAACGTGAGACAAAATCGTCTCGAAAAGCGGCTGCATATTTACGTTTTCGTCGGCCAAATTTAGCTTCGCGTAGCCGTTTCTAGCCGCTGCATAAACGACTGGGAACTCCAGCTGCTCGTCGTTTGCCTCAAGCGCTACAAAAAGGTCGAAAATCTCGTTTATCACGCGATCGGGATCGGCTGCGGGTTTGTCGATTTTATTTACGACGACGATCGGGCGAAGGCCGAGCGAGAGCGCCTTTTTCACGACGAATTTAGTTTGTGGCATTACGCCTTCTTGCGCGTCTACGAGTAGCAAAACGCCGTCGACCATCTTTAGCACGCGCTCTACCTCGCCGCCAAAATCGGCGTGGCCCGGGGTGTCGATGATGTTGATCTTGGTGTCTTTGTAGCGGATCGCGGTGTTTTTCGAGAGGATCGTGATGCCGCGCTCGCGCTCGATATCGTTGCTATCCATCACGCGTTCGCCGACGGCTTGGTGCTCGTTAAAAGTACCCGATTGTTTCAAAAGCTCGTCAACCATCGTAGTTTTGCCGTGATCGACGTGAGCGATGACGGCGATGTTTCGTATCTTTTCCAAATTTTTCTCCGTTTTAAACTTTTAAAGCGCGGATATACGCGTTTTGATAAGAGACCGATTATACCCAAAACTTGCTAAAAAAAAATTTATAACCGAAATTTAATCTAACATTTAGCTTTATACGGTTATAATATTTAATATCAATTAAACGCCCTAAGGTAAATTTATGTTGAAAACCCGAAACGTCGGCTTTAAAATCTCAAACAAAACGATACTAAATCAAATAAATTTAGAATTCAAAAGCGGTAAAATTTACGGACTCATCGGGCATAACGGCTCGGGAAAATCTTCTCTTATTAAAATTTTAGGCAATCAGCAAAAAAAATATTCCGGGCAAGTGCTTTTGCTGGATAAAAATATCAAAGAATATCGCGCCAAAGATTTTGCCAAAAAGCTCGCGTATTTACCGCAAAATTTACCAGATGCGGCCGACGTTAGCGGATTTGAGCTCGTATCGATGGGCAGATACGCTCATCAAAGCGGCTTTTTGCGCGACGAAAAAAACGACGAACGCATAGTTTTGGAGGCTTTGGAGACGACCGGAACGCTTAAATTTAAAGACCAAGAGGTGCGCACCTTATCCGGTGGCGAGCGTTCTAGGTTGTTTTTGGCGATGCTACTGGCTCAACAAAGCGATTTTTTACTTTTAGACGAGCCTTTGGCTCCGCTTGATATCTCTTTTCAGATCGAGGTTATGCAACTTATTTCCAGGCTGGGCAAAGAGCTCAAAAAAGGCGTTATTATCGTTATTCACGATATAAATTTAGCCGCTACGTATTGCGATTATCTCATAGCCTTGAAAAAGGGCGAGGTGATCTTTAACGCCGATGCAAAAGAGATAATGAACAGCGAGCGCCTGGCGCAAATTTACGGCGTAAAGGCGAGCATCGTTCCTCATCCTACCCAAAACCGACTAGCGGCAGTTTTTTGATGCGCGCTTTTTTCGTATTTATTTTTACTTTAACCGCCTTAATCGCTCGAAATTTACCCCAAGAAACGGAAAATTTAAGCCCTAAAATCGTAGCGGTAGATTGGACGGCGGCGGAGATATTGAGGTCTATCGGATACGACGTAGCGGCTATCGGAGATAAAAGAAACTATGAAATTTGGGTCAAAGAACCAAGCGTAGAAAACGCGGTCGATCTAGGGCTTAGAATGCAGCCCAATCTAGAAGCGCTAATCAAGCTAAAGCCCGATTTTATAATCATTCCGTCCTTTTTTGAATTTAACAAAAACGCCCTAGCCCAATACGCGCGAGTAGAGGTCGTAGACGCGTATAAAGAAGGGGATTTATACGAAAATATTTTGGACGCGACGCATCGTATCGCCAAAATCGCAAAAAGAGAAAAAGAAGCACAAAATCTCATACGAGAAAACGAAGAATTTTTTAAAAATTTACGCGCCGAGCTCGCGCGTTTTTCAAACGAACCTATCGCGACGATCCAGTTTATAGACAGCAAGCGTTTGAGAATTTACGGAGAAAACAGCATATACGGAGTAAGCCTGAAAAAAATGGGGCTAAAAAACGCCGCGCCTAAAGAATTTACGTTTAATTTGTGGGGTATAGCCACGGTGCCGATCACTTCGCTTTTTAAGCTTCCTAAAAACTCGAGACTCGTTATCGTCGAACCAAATCCGCTCGATATTAAGCGCGAGCTTAAATTTAACGGGCTGTTTCGAGCTCTAGGGTTTTTTGAAAATAGTATTCAGACGAGTCCGATTTGGAGCGCGGGCGCGATTTTGAGTATGCAGCGCTTTGCTACGCAGCTGGCTCAAAACCTAAATCAAGATCCCCGAAAATGAAAAAACTACTTACGATTTTTTCGGTCGCTTTCGTCGTTTTGGGTATCGCCGCAGTCGCCTTGCAGGCGATTTTACTGGAAGATTTCGGCCAAAACGTCAAAAATTTAGTCGTTTTAAATTATATTTTACCGCGAATAGGCGTCGCGTTTTTAAGCGGACTATTTTTATCTACGGCTACGGCTTTGATGGCGCAAATAACGCATAACCCGCTAGCAAGCGATAGTACGCTTGGAGTGGGTAGCGGCGCGGGATTTTTTATGCTAGCGGGCGCTCTTTTCTTTCAGCATCTGGGACTTAGCACCGTCGCGAGCTCTTTCGTCGGCGCGGTCGCGGCGCTAGCGATACTTTTCGCATTATCTTCGGGGCGCGGATTTTCGGTATTTACCACGACGCTATCGGGACTTATAATCGGTTTATTTTTCGGATCTTTGACCTCGCTTTTAATGCTCTTTTTTCAAGAAGAGAGCTTTTTCGTCGCGGTTTGGATGAGCGGGGATTTGGCGCAAGACGGCGCGTTTAATTTTTACTCCATGCTAGTTTATTTTTTGCCGGCTTTAGCGGCTATTTTATATTTTTCTCGCTCGTTTCACCTTTTTGTTTTGGGTGATAGCGCTTGCAAGGCTCTTGGCGTAAACGTAAATTTAATACGCGCGACGGGGCTTTTGATAGCCGCTTATCTCACCGCTTTGACGGTAGCTTTCGTCGGCATCATCGCATTCGTAGGGCTTGGGGCTTATACGCTAGCAGATAGACTTAAATTCGATAATTTCGCAAAAAAGCTAATTTGCTGCGGCTTGTGCGGCGGGTTACTTTTGGGCGTTACGGACGAAATTTTGATCGTGATTTTAAATTTAACGGGCGTAAATTTACCGGCAGGAGGCATAAGCGCGTTTTTAGGCGCGCCTTTGCTTTTATGGCTGATAATACGCGGCGTCCATAAAAACGAAGTATCCGCAAAAGACGGCGACGCGGGCTCGGCAGTAAAAGCAAACGCCGCTTTCGTATTGCCCGTTATTTTAGCCGTTTTGGTCGCGGTCTGCTTGTTTTCGCTATTTTTCGGGGTCGGAAATTTTAGCCAAGAGATACTAAGCGTGCGTATAAACCGAGTAGCGGCCGCGCTTTTTAGTGGCGTAATACTGGGCGTCGCGGGAACGGTTTTACAGCGTCTAAGCAAAAATCAAATGGCTTCTCCCGAGCTTTTGGGGATAAATTCCGGCGTGAGCCTTGGCGTATTGGCGGCTATGTTTTTAGCGCCGTTTTTGACCGTGCCGCTAGGTATCGCTGGCGCTTGCGCCATGCTTTGCTTTACCGTAGCCGTAAACTACAAAAACGAAATGTCGCCGCACAAGGTGATTTTAACGGGCATAGCTATAATGGCGTTTGTTAGCTCGGTAGAGAAAATTTTGCTCGCGACGGGAGATAGCAGGATTTATAACTTTATGAGCTACGCGTCGGGGAGTACCTATTCGGTTACGACAGCGTGGGCTGCTGCTCTATTTATCGCGGCGGTAGCTAGCGTTTTATTCGCGCTTTATTATTCCAGGCAAATCGAGCTTTTAAATTTAGGCGACGCGACCGCTTCGAGCTTGGGAGTAAACGTCCCGGGATACCGAACGATACTGTTTTTATTTTGCGCGGGCATAAGCGCGTTAGCGGCTCTTAACATAGGCCCGGTTAGTTTCGTTGGCTTGCTAGCGCCACATATAGCGTCGTTTTTGGGCTTTCGCAAGCCGTGCTTGCAAATCGTAACCGCGTCTGTTATCGGCGGGATATTGATGGTAACGGCCGACTTTTTAGGCAGGACGCTTATTTTTCCTTACGAGATACCTTCGGGGCTCGTCGCTACCATTATCGGAAGCGCCTATTTCGTATCGGCGGCCAGAAAATTAAAATAAACTTTAAAAGGAGACAAAATGAAAAATAGTTTTAGGCTGGGTTTAGCCTTAAGTTTGAGCGCGGTCGCCGCTTTGGGCGCCGATAGCGTAGCTCTCGAAGAAGTAAGCGTCGTGGGCTCTGTAGCCAAAGGCAGCGGAAAAATCGACTTTATGCAGCCCGGAACCACTACTGCGATAACGCAAGATAAAATTTCCGAACAAGGCGCAAGCCAACTCGATAATGCCGTTAAATACGAAGCGGGCTTCATAAATCCCTACGGAACGGATCTGGATACGACCGATTGGCTAAAGCTAAGGGGCTTTAACGCGACGGTTACGCTTGACGGTTCTACGCCTTACAAAGGCGGATATTTAGGCGCTCAGCACGATATCTACGGGCTTGAAAGTATCGAGGTCGTAAAGGGCGCGAATTCGCTTTTATACGGCGCCTCAAGCGCGGGCGGAGTTATAAATTTAGTCAGCAAGCGTCCGACGGCTAAGCCTTTTGCCGAGGTCGGATTTAAGATCGGCAACAAAAATCAACGCGGAATTTTCTTTGACGCGAGCGACGAGCTTTTTACCGATAGGGTCAAATTTCGCTTAGTCGGAAATTACGAGAAAAAACACGGCGACGTCGATTTTACGCACAACGAACACTATTATATCGCTCCGTCTTTGCTGTTTTTGCTCGGCGACGAAACGACGCTGACGCTACTTTCAAGCTATACCAAAGATAACGGCACGGGCGTGACGGCGTTTTATCCCTATCCGAACGTAACGAAAGTATCTCGCAGCGTAAATCCGAGCTCAAGCAGCGACTTTTTAAAAAGAGAGCAGTATACGGCCGGCTACGAGCTAACGCATAATTTTACGGACAATTTAAAATTCGCGTCGAGCTATAAATTTAACAAAGAAGACAAAGAGCAGCTCGCTACGCTATACGTGGGCAGTTTCGGCGTTACGTTAGTCGATGCGGACGTGAAGTCTCATACGTTCGACAACCGCTTGAGCTATGAATTTCAAGGCGAAAACATCAAAAATTTAGCCACGTTCGGCTTTGATTACCGAAAAATAAAAGCGGACGGAATTTACGGCTTTTCTAGCACGACGCCTTGGACTATCGGCGATAGAGTAAGCGTAGCTAGACCTAGTAGCGCCCCAAGATACGACGTAGATCAGTCGCAACTGGGCTTTTATTTTAGCAACCAAGCGACGCTTTTTGACAACCTCATCCTAAACGCCGCCGTTAGACGCGACAAGCTAAAAGAGGACTCCAATACGCTAGGCACGAAAAATAACTACGAAATATCCAAAACCACTTATCAAGCGGGCGTAATGTATAACTTCGACGCGATCGGATTGATGCCGTTTTTTAACTACTCTCAAAGCTTTACTCCCGTCGTAGGAAGCAACAGCGCGGTCGGATACAAACCTATCGAAGGCAGACAATACGAAACGGGCGTAAAATACTTGCCAGAATTTATAGACGGAGAATTTAGCCTTGCATACTTTGATATAGAAGAGAAAAACGCTCTGGTGGGCGGTATGGTCGGGGGCCTATATATCCAAAGCCAAGCCGGTAAAAAACGAACCAAAGGCTTAGAAATAAGCTCGAACGTAAATTTAACCGACGATATAAACTGGATCGCGGCCTATACGCATTATTTTAGCGCAAAAACTCACGACGGAGTAAACGGCGATATCGTAACTCAAACGGCCCTAATACCTAAAAACACGCTCTCTTCATTTATAACGTATAAATTTAGCCTAACTGCCGACCAAAGCCTAAAAGTGGGCGCGGGCGTTAGATACGTAAGCTCTATCCCGGACGGCTCGGCAAGCGGCTACAAAAGCCATTCTTATACCCTGCTAGACGCTATGGCGGAATACGAGGATAAAAAA
>NZ_CALKTQ010000303.1 GCF_937997465.1 uncultured Campylobacter sp.
GTGCCTTTTGGGCCTGCTACCTTTTTGCCTTTTAGATCTTTTGGCGACTTTATGTTTTGGTCCTTAGAAAATATCACAAACGCCTCTGGCGCCCTTGAATAGGCGCTTATGATCTTTATGTCAGCCTTATTTGCAGCCGCTAGTATAACCGAAGTGCCGCCCACGCAGTTTAAAAACTGGAGCGAATTTGAAGCTAGCGCTTGCGTCTGCTTCGCACCTGATGTTATGTCAGAGTACTCCACCGGCACACCAAAAGACTTTGCGTAAAAGCCTTTAAATTTATCGACGATAGATGGGACGTTTAGCGGCGATTTGACGTAGGTCATGCCGATCTTGTCTAGGCTCTCGCTTGCGTTTGCGACGAGGCAAAGCAAAGAGGCTGCACATAAAACCTTGAAAAACTTTCTCATATTTGCTCCTTGTGATTTAAATTTTGTGGATTATATAAATTTTTTGCTTCATTTTGGTTTTAATTATCATCTATCTTTATCCTAAATTTCACTCAAAATTTTGCGTTTTATCGCTATTAGCTCGCCACTTAGCAAGTCTCTCGGTCTTGCTAAATTTGATAGATCGTAGCTTGATTTTATACCGCCTTTTTCAAGCAAGATGATCTCATCAGCCAAAAATAGCGCCTCGTCGATGTTGTGCGTGACGAAAAGGATAGTTTTGCCGGCTTTTATTTTTAAAATTTCAGCCTGCATGCTAGCTCTCGTAAAGGCATCAAGTGCCGCAAACGGCTCGTCCATGAGGATCAAATTTGCCTCATATGCAAGCACTCTCGCAAGCGAAACTCGCGAGCTCATACCCCCAGAGAGCTGCGAAACAGCGGCAAATTTAAAGTCGCTAAGTCCTATCATGGAGATCAGTCTATCTATCTTTGCTGGCTCGATCTCATGCTTTTTAAGCGCAAAAACGATATTTTCATAGACGTTTAAAAATGGCATGAGGCGTGCTTCTTGAAAGACAAAGCCGATCTTTGCAGGCTCTTTAAATTTTATCTCGCCAAGGCTTACGCTTTCAAGACCGGCGATGAGGCGTAAAAGCGTAGTTTTGCCGCATCCGCTCCTGCCAAGTATGACGGTGATCTTATCTTTTTTTACACTCAAATTTAGCTCTTTTAAGACATTTATTCGCTTGCCGTGGATGAAAAAATGCTTGGATAAATTTGAAATTTCTATCATTTTTCACCTCGCAAAAGGCTAAATTTCGCTATCAAGAGCAAAAATATCCTATCTATGAGCACGCCGCAAACGCCGATAGTAAAAATGCCTACAAATATCCTATCCGCGCGCGAAAGCTCCTCAGCATCAAGTATGAGGTAGCCTAGCCCGCTTGAAGCCGCTATCATCTCAGCTCCTATGATCGCGCGCATGGCGTAGCCAAACCCTATTCGCATGCCGACAAAGATATCTTTTAGCGCGCTTTTTATGATGATCTTGTAAAAAATCTCAAATTTGCTAAAGCCAAAAATTTTACCGACCTCGATGAGCTTCACGTCGCAGCTAGTTAGTCCCTTTGAGATACTAAGAAACATCGGGAAAAACGAGGCTAGGATGATGATAATGATCTTTGGTGTCTCGTTTATGCCAAACCAAAGCACCAAAATGGCAATCAAACTAAGCGGCGGGATGTTTCTAAAAAACTCCAGTATCCACTCGTAATAAACGCCGATCTTTGGCAAAAGCGCTGCAATACCGCCAAGCACAAGTGCTAGGGCAAAGGAGAGCGCGTAGCCTGCAAATATACGCTTAAAGCTGATGACCGTGTGCGTGACGAGCTCGCCGCTTTGTATCATGGCTAACATCGTCTTAAATGTCGTCGCTGGACTTGGCAAGATATATGGTGTGAAAATTTCTAGCTCGCAGACGACCTGCCAGATGGCAAAGATCACCAAAACTAAAATGCTCTTTTTAAAGATTTCCTTCACAGCCCATCTCCGTTGTGACAGCCGTTTTCGCAGTATAAAAGCTCGATAATGCGGTAGTTTTTAAGCTCGCTAAATTTATATGAAAGGGCGTTTTGTATCTTTTCTGCGCTGCCAAGGCTTAGGGTCTTTACCCCTAAATTTGAAAAAAATCCCGGCGGTACCGGGCTTGCTTCGAGCTTTTTTGTCTCTAAATTTATCCCATTTTGCTCTTTGAAGCTTTTCCAGGTTAAAAATGTGGTTCGAGCTAAATTTAGCCCCCTGCCAAGCTCGGCCAAGTCCTCACAGGGCGTCGTCACGTAGAGCCACTCGTCCTCTTTTAGCTTTGAGCTAAGCTCCATGGCGGTTTCTATCAAAATAGGGTTTAAATTTGAGATGAGGCTGGCGTGCTCTTTGAAATTTGCCCTGATGAAATTTGCAGCCCTAGGACAGCGACTATCAAAGATGAGTTTCTTTTGCGCGAGGCTATTTTTGTATGCGTTTTTGACGCTATTAACGTGGTCTTTTTCGCACTCCATTACGCTAAAGCCCTTATCTTGCAAGCTCTTTGTAAGTGTAGCAAGGTCATAGATACTTTTTACAACAGGATTTAGCCAAACCAGTTTTTTCATGAGAGCTCCCGTCAAATTTAAAAGCTATAATTTAATAATTGAAATCAGAATTGTATCATTTGAAAGTAAAAAATGGCTTTGGAAGCTAAATTTGTAAGAAAACGGCTGGACTTTTACGTCCAGATTTTTCTTTTCTGCGGTTTTATCTATGGGTTTTAGTATATTTACGCCGCTTTTTCAAGCTTCATTAGCTCTTTTAGGCCGCTTTTTGCATATTTTCTCTTTTAAATTTAAGCCCGAAGTTTGCTGATAGATCAGTCAAATTTGAATTTAAAAAAGCGCTCGCGAGACAAGCCGTCAAATTTAAAAATCTAAACGGCTTGTTTTAGCCCTAGCGCCCTCCCCTCAAACCCATCCCCCACGATAAACTCCGTCGTATAAACCAGTGCGCGGCCTTCTTGCGCGTCTTTGATACGGATGATCAGGCGTTTGTTGTTTTTATCGGCTGCGGCGCGGTGTTCGCCGATGGCGGCGCGGTAAATTTGCGTGATGAGATCCTTGCCCGTTTCGTCCAAATTTAGTTCTAACACGAGATCCTCGAGCTCTCTTTTGCTCCTGCTTTCGCTAGCGGCCGAGCCGTTTTGATAGGTTGCGCCGCCCTCTTTACGCTGCCTAAAACTTCTGCTTTGGAAATTCATATCGCGCGCGTCCTCGAGGCTTACGACGTCGATTAGATTTATGCGAGCGCCCTGATCGTCGCGGCTGTAGCGCACCTTAAATGCTAGCGGAGTGTCCTTTTGTTCGTCGCTTAGACTCTCGATAAGGCCCTTCTCGGAGTCAAACGCCGCGACCTTAAACGTGCTAAAAAGATCCATGATGCTTAGCATCATAAACTCTTTGCCGCTCTTTTTGCTCGTGATGCTGGCGACCTCCCTGATCTTGCCGACGACTAGGATCTCGCTGGTTTTGTCTATCTTGCCAAAATCCTTGCTAGGCGTGTATTTTATCTGCTCGATTTGCTCTTTGTATTTTTCAAGCGGATGCGAAAAATCCATACTCATAGCTTCATCAAGAGTCAAAATTTTATCCAAATTTATGCGCATGAACTGCCCGTCTTTGGAGTAGCGAACCTTAAACGCATGCGGTAGATCGCGCTCGTCCGCGCTCATCGACTCGACCGCGCCAAGGCCTCTGTCAAAGACCGCGATCTCGACCGTACCGTGAAAATCGAGCATCTCGATCGTGCCCATTTTTTTGCCGTTTTTCTTGCTGATCCTGGTCGTTAGATCCTCGATCTTGCCCACGAGCAGCATCTCGCCGTTTTCCGGTAGCTCGTCAAATTTATCGCTTAGAGTGTATTTTATCTTTGAAATTTGCTCGCGGTACTCGTCTAGCGGGTGGCCCGAGAGGTAGATGCCCACGCTTTCTAGCTCAAATTTGAGCTTGGTTTTTAGCTCTAGCTCGGAGTCGTCGCGCACGAGACTAGTTTTAACCGTCGCCATACTCTCGTCGTCGCCAAACAGACTCTCGGCCGCGTTTTTCTTGATAGTCGCGGCGTTTTTGCACGCCTCTACGATGTTATCTAGGTTGTTTAGCATCATCTTGCGCGTGAGGCCAAAGCTGTCAAACGAGCCCGATTTTATCAGGCTTTCAAAGACTTTTTTATTTACCTTAAAGTTATCCACGCGCGAGACAAAGTCGTCGATGTCTTTAAACTCGCCTTTGGCCTGCTCCTCTAGGATATTTTCTATCGCCGCGCCTCCGACGCCCTTTATCGCGCCTAGGCCGTAGATGATGGCGTCCTTGCCTCCTTCGCTAACGACTGAGAATTCTTTGGCGGATTTATTGACCGATGGCGGTAGGATAGCGATATCTAGGCGCTTACACTCGTCGATGTAGCGCGAAATTTTATCGGCATTGGTCTCCTCGCTAGTGATGAGAGCCGCCATAAATTCGGCCGGATAGTAGGTCTTTAGATACGCCGTTTGAAAGGTCACGTAGGTGTAGGCTGCGGCGTGGGATTTGTTAAATCCGTACGAAGCGAAGTGCAAAATAAGCTCAAACAGCTCGTCGGCCTTTTTGCCGTCTAGCCCCTGAGCCTGCGCTCCTTCGATAAATTTGCCCTTTAGCCTATCCATCTCCTCTTTTATCTTTTTACCCATCGCGCGGCGCACGAGATCGGCACCTCCTAGCGAGAAGCCGCCGATAGTCTGCACGATCTGCATAACTTGCTCTTGATAGACGATGACGCCGTATGTAGGCTCTAGTATCGGCTGAAGCTCGGGGAATATATACGTGATAGGCTCTAAACCGTGTTTGCGTTTGATGAAATCTGGTATAAGATCCATCGGGCCCGGGCGATAAAGCGAGATCATCGCGATGATATCCTCGAAGCAGTCCGGACGCATATCGGCTCCGACTTTTTGCATGCCTTCACTTTCTATCTGAAATAGTCCCAGCGTCTGACCGCTACTGATCGTTTCGTAGGTTTTGGGGTCGTTTTTATTGACCTGCTCCCAGATTATCTCTTTGCCAAATCTCTTTTTTACGAGTTTAACGGCGTTATCGATCACGGTTAGCGTCTTTAGCCCCAGGAAGTCAAATTTGATGAGGTCGACGTCCTCTAGGTACTTTAGGCTATACTGCGTGACGAAGTGATCCTCCTCGGCGTTTGGCTGGCGGAAAAGCGGGGTTTTGTTCCACAGCTCCTCGTTTGAGATGACCACGCCAGCCGCGTGCATACCTGCGTTTCGGTTTAGACCCTCCAGATCAAGGGCAAATTTCCAGATTCTGTTTGCATTTGAGTTGCTTGCTATCAGCTCGCCGATCTTTGGCTCTTTTTCAAAGGCTTGTTCTAGCGTGATGCCTAGCTCGTCCGGGATGAGCTTAGCCATCGCGTCGGCCTCGGCGTAGGGCATATCGCATACGCGCGCGACGTCACGGATGACGCCTTTTGCCAGCAACTTACCAAATGTAATAACTTGCGCGACGTTAAATTTACCGTACTTTTCGATGACGTAGTCGATGATCTCGCCGCGACGGTTTTGACAAAAGTCCACGTCGATATCGGGCATGCTCACGCGCTCGGGGTTTAAAAAACGCTCGAAAAGCAGGTTATAGGGCAGCGGATCAAGGTCGGTGATCTTTAGACTATACGCAACCAGGCTGCCCGCCGCAGAGCCGCGTCCCGGGCCTACCGGTACGCCGCGCTTTTTGGCTTCGTTGATAAAGTCCCAAACGATCATCATATAGCCCGGGAAGTTCATCTTGTTTATGATATCTATCTCGCGTTGCAGACGGGTTTTATACTCCTCGTGGCGCTCAGCTGGGATAAATTTCAATCTCTCCTCCAGCCCCTGCCTGCACTCGTGTTCAAACAGCACGCTGTCGTTTGGTATGCTGTAGCGTTTATCAGGCTCTGGCAAGCTCAAATTTCGCTCGGCGGCGTATTCGAGCGTAAATTTAAAATTTGGCGGCGTAGCGTCGCCTAGCTTGATAGAGAGGTCGCATTTATCAACGATTTCCTGCGTGTTTGTAACGGCTTCTGGGATATCGGCGAAAAGCTCGCTCATCTGCGCAGGCGTCTTGACGTAAAACTCATGCACGCTGTGGCGCAGGCGGTTTGGATCGTCTAGCAGTTTGTTCATCGCGATACACATGAAAACCTCGTGCGCATCGGCGCGTTGCTTAAACGTATAGTGCGTGTCGTTGGTCGCGATGACCTTGATGTTTAGCTCTTTTGCTAGGCGCAAGATCTCATCGTCGATCCTGCGCTGATCGCCGATACCGTGACGCATGATCTCGAGGTAAAAATCATCGCCGAAGACCTCTTTGTACCACAGCGCGGCTTCCTTTGCCGCCTCGTATCCGCCCGCGCCGAAACGTAAATTTCGCTCGCTTTGGTTGAGGTTCCAGTTCACCTCGCCTTGTAGGCACGCCGAGGAGCAGATGATGCCCTCGCTGTGCTCTTTTAATATCTTTTTGTTGATACGCGGATAATAATAAAACCCCTCGATATAGCTCATGGAGCTCAGATACATCAGGTTTTTGTAGCCGATTTCGTTTTTGGCGATAAGACAGAGGTGAAAGCGCTGCTTGGTGCTTTTATCCCCTAGCTCCTCGCCGTTATGGATGTAGGCTTCGATGCCGATGAGCGGCTTTATGCCTTCATTTTTCATCGTTTTATAAAAGTCTATCGCGCCGAACATATTGCCGTGATCGGTGATGGCCGCGGCTTTGACGCCTTGGCTTTTTAGCGTTTTTGCTAGCTCCTTGATGCGATTCGCGCCGTCAAGCAGCGAATACTCCGTGTGCAGGTGCAGGTGCGTAAAATCTGTAAAATCGCTCATTTTTCGTCCTTTTTAATGCTTTTGATTTTACAGAAATTTTGCTTTTAGGCGGATAAATCGGTCTTGTTTAAATTTAGCTAGATGCGGAAAGTAGGCTATTTGGGCGGGTTTTTCGTGAAATTTGAGCTTAAATTTGACGCGGGTTTTGGGCGTAAATTTGAGGTTGGCGATATAGATAACTCGGTTTAAATTTACGGCTCCAAATTTAGCCAAAATTTGAGCGGTAAATTTGACGAAACCTTGCGGGCATAAATAAAAATTTGAAGCGCGATTACGAGGGGATTAAGAAAAATTTAGATAAGGCGGATAAAAAATTTACCGCACTTTTTTTAAATTTAAAAAATCCAAGTAGCGCGTTTAAATTTATCGGCTAAATTTCTCTTTAAACATCTCAAGCAAATTTGACAAGCCGTCGCATTTTGATGCATTAAGACCGAGCTTAAAAGCGGCGAATTTATAGTGGATTTTGGCGCCGTCCGCTACGCTCACAGCCGGTGCGCTCGAGCTTTTGGATAGCTTTTTGCCGCCATGCGCTAGCAGGCCGTGATGGATGAAATTTGAACTTTCAAAACCGTATCCTAACATCTGCGCCATGTACTTTTGCGCCGCCGAGCACGCGAGCAGATCCTCACCTCGCACGAGCAAATTTACGCCCAACATCTCATCATCCACGAGGCTAGCGAGATTATACGCGGGCGTATCGTCCTTTTTCCAAACGACGAAATCGCCCAAAATTTGAGCCAAATTTACGCTTTGAGCTTGCACAAATTTTTCTGCCTCAAAAGCCGTTTCGTCCGTCAAATTTAAGACGCCTAAATTTGCCAAATTTAAAATGCGTTCTTCCGGATTTTCTACCTCATTTAGGTTAAATTTCTTATCGCTCGGTTTGCCTCCGCCAAAGCCGCGAAAGTTTGTCAAATTTTTTAAACCGTTTGCCGTGCCGTCTTGCGCTTTTTGCTCATTATTCCAAAGGCCGCCCGCCAGACTCTCCTCCCTGCAGGAGCCGCGCCTCAAAGCGTCAAAATTTATCAAATTTTGCCGGGTGCAAATTTCCGCCTCATCAAGGACGCGAAGTCGCATAGCCGTTTCGTCTTTTTTAAATTTAAGATTTTTCTCCGCGCAAACCCGCGCGTAAATGCCGTTTTTAAACGAGTTTTTCATCGAGTGCGAGCACTCGCAAGCATAGCAAACGCCTTTTTGCTCAAGCTTTTTAAGCGCATTTTGGTAGGATCCAAGGCGAAATTTGGAGCTAAATTTGGTTTCAAATTCCCCCACTCCGCCAGGTCCGCCGTCAAAATCAATGCCCAGCATATCAAGCACGAGAAAGATATTTTCCACATACTGCCTGCGGTAGCGCGGTAGGTCGTAGTCATCGATCCTTAAGTACAATTTCCCGTCAAATGCGCGAGTAAAAAGATATGTTAGTAAGAAGTTGTAAACATTGCCCACGTGCAAAAAGCCGCTTGGCGTCGGAGCGATACGAGATGTGATTTTTTGGTTCATTTGGAGCGAAATTTGGTTAAAAAGCTTAAATTTAAAAACTAGTTAAAAGCCGTCAGATTTGACGGCCGGATTATTCTTTAGGTTTAGATTCGTTTACTCTTAGAGCTCTGCCGCCTACTTCCTTGTTGTTTAGCGCTTCGATCGCTTTTAGCGCGTCTGCGTCGTTTTCTATCTCGACAAATCCGAATCCTTTTGAGCGATTCGTGTCGCGATCTTTGACGATTTTCGCGCGTTTTACTTCGCCAAACGGCGCAAATGTATCCTTAAGCTCTGCCTCAGTCATGCGATATGACAAGTTACCGACGTAAATATTCACAGTAACGTTTCCTTAAATCAAATTCCCGATAAAATCGGTTAATAGATGATACCTGAATTTAAATAAAAAAGCTAGATAAAAATTGATATTTTTATAATTTTTTGTAAATTTAAATTTCGGCTGGCGTTTTTGGAAATTCATTTTTTATTCGGCTGTTTGGGGTTGCGTAAAATTTGAAGTAAATTTAAGTCAGGTTTGATGCAAAGCATCGGCCAATCGGCGCAAATAAATTTTATAATTAAGCTAAAAACGCGATTTTGTCGGCAAATTACAATCGCAAATTTGACACTTTCGTGTTTTACTCAAAAATTTAACCAGCCGCACCTTTATTTAAACAAAGGTGCAGTGTCTATCAAAATTTAAGCCCGCAAATCGTTATTTGACAAATAAAAGTCCGTTTTTCACTTCATTATAAACTTGCTCGCCGTTTAAAATTTTAACCAGCTCCAAAGCAAACTCCATCGCGGTGGCAGGGCCTTTTGAGGTGACGATATTTCCGCTTTGCACGACGTTTTTATCGCTCACGTACGTTCCGCCCTCGACGCTAGCCTCGCAGCTAGGATAGCATGTATACTCGCCCTTCATGATTTCCGCCACTCCAAGAGCTATCGGCGCGGCGCAAATGGCGGCGACGAATTTGCCTTTTTTAGCAAACTTTTTGATCGTCTCTCTCATTTTTAGATTACCGGAGATATTTGTGACACCCGTATACCCGCCCGGCAAAACCAGCATATCGTAGTCAACCTCCTCAAGGTCATAAAGAGTCATATCACAGACTAATTTCACTCCGTGTGCGCCCGTGATAGGTAGCTTATCAAGCCCGACTACATGGGCCTCCACACCGCCTCGTCTAAGCACGTCCACAATACTAACGCCCTCTATCTCCTCAAACCCGTCGGCAAAAATCACGGCAACTTTTTTCATAATTTTCTCCTTAAATTTTCGGATTATTATACTCTCGTTTGCTAAATTTGCGCTATAATTGCGCCACTTTAAATTCGAAAGGAAGGAAAATGGAAGTAAAGATTACGTATTGCAATTCTTGAAAC
>NZ_CALKTQ010000304.1 GCF_937997465.1 uncultured Campylobacter sp.
AGAGAGGATTGAAAATTTGCTCTAGTAACGGCAATTTTTCTTTTTGTCCTAGTAAATTTAGTAGTATTGTAAGCGTAGTGAGACGTTGTTGTCCATCGACAATATTATAATTTTTGAGCCCACTATTGCACTCAAAGTGTAGTATGGTAGAGCCTATGCGGTAATCGTTTTTGTTGTTTTTGTATTCTCTAAAAATATCATTAAAAAGCGCAATAGCCGATTTGGTACTCCAGGTATACGGACGTTGATAGTCCGGGATTTTGAGTTTTTTATTATAGATTTTAGATATTTTTACAATATTTGCCTTCATGCTCATCCTTTCAAATTTTTGCATTATAGTGCAGTACTTATCAAAGTTTAGTTAAAAAATACTCTCTTTAACTTAAGCTCACACAAAGGAGCAGTAAGTTACGATGAGAACTATGTTCTTGAAAAGTAACGAGCGTAGCGAAGTAGAGTTTATATAATACTCAAACTACACAGGAAAACTTATATCAGAAACTATTAAAATTGATAAGAAAAAATCCGCTTAAGTTTAATTGAGCCTAATTTTTTCTAGCAAGTTTTTTATCGTTTAAATTGTCGTATACGCCTCTAGAGATATGAAAAGTTTCCGAAGTCTAAATTTTATCTTGCAAGCTCAAATTCCGCCCAGAATTCGCTTCCAGCGCCGGCTTCGCTCTTTACTCTGAGCTTTGCGCCGTGGATTTTGGCGATATTTGCCGCGATGGCTAGCCCAAGGCCGCTGCCTGCGTTTAAGCTTTTATTTCTTGAGCCCTCGGCTTGGTAAAATTTATTCCAGATTAGCTCAATATCTTTTTGAGAAATTCCGTTACCATCATCTTTTACGGATAGTAGCGCGTGCGTTTTGGTTGCGCTTAAGCCTAGCTCGATCTTGTTTGCAGTAAATTTTAGCGCGTTGCTTAAAAAGTTATCAGCCAGCCTTGATATCATCAGCTCATCGCCTAAAATTTCAACATCTGCGGCGATCTCACAGCTAAATTTAACTCCTTTGGCGCTTGCTAGTTTTTCATAGTCGGTGGCTAAATTTTGCAGTATATCGCTTAAATTTATGTGTTTTAAGGTTAAATTTCTGCCTGATTCTAGCCTTGAGAGCTCCAAAATTTGATCTATCAGCGAGGCGATCCTTTTTGACTGCTTTGAGATGACCTCTAGCGACTCCTTGGCTTCGTCTAAATTTTGTGCGTAGCTCGCGGCGTAGTCGCTCTCTGCCATGATGACTGATAGGGGAGTTCGTAGCTCATGCGAGACGTCTGAGGTGAGCTGTTTTTCGTTTCGATAGACCTTTTCGAGAGAATCGAGCATCGAATTAAACATGCCCGCAAGCGCATGCAGCTCGTCCTTGCCAGCGGGTAGCTCGATACGCTTTGAAAAGTCCCGGCTTTTGCCTATATCAAGGGCTGTTTTAGATATCGTGGCGACTGGTTTTAGGGCATTTTTTATCGTTTTGTGACCACCATAAAGCACAAAGGCAAATAAAACCGGAACAAAGACGCCAAGGGCCAGCAAAAATAGCCCCTCTTTTTTGAAAAATCTCTCCGCATTTATGACACCTCTGATCCAGACTTTCTTGCCTTT